>NZ_JASATU010000016.1:0-147202 GCF_032906605.1 Leptothoe sp. LEGE 181152 | reverse complement strand
GAGATTTATTGGCTGCGGTACGCTCAGTTGTCAATACCGGTAAACGTCAAGGACTATCCGCTCTCAAGGCTATTCAGATAGCTCTCTCACCTGGACTCTCTCTTTTTAAACCGGGTTGAGCAATTACAAGCATGGATAGGCTTCTCAGACTTTATGTCAGGCTATGTAATATAGGCCAAACCATGGCAAATCGAGCAACTAAAGTCATCCCAAGGACCAGCAACGCCATAAGTCCTTTGCAACCTTGTGGCCGCAATATCACATCGAGAATCCATTGAAATGTATCGAATGTTTGGTATGGAAGATCTTCTCCAGGAATACCCCAATTAACCCAAATAGAGTAAATGGGGGTATTGTTCCTATTTACTCTAGCTGATGGAGCAGGTGTTTGTGTTTTCTCAATCAATTACCCTTGAAGTAACAATATAAACAGCTAGAAACAGAGTCAACGGAATGCCTTGAAGGGCCACACGGGTAAAAACTCAAAAATTTTATTGGCGTTGAGAAACACTCTTTATGTGGGCTAAGGCCAGTAATGTGTTAAGGGCTAAAAAACAATAAATATTATGGTTTAGCCCCTTAATCTCGAAGTAGTTGCTTCATGGATTACTGCAAATGTTCAATGAAAATTTATACTCGAACGAGATATTCTAGGTGATATTGTTCATAGCTTTGTATCGTGATCTGTGTTGAAGTACTGATTTCCCTTTAAAGAGGCTATGGTTCTTCATACTGGAAGCGATTCATCTAAGGGGACAAGTGGCTTTAATTTTAGTGATTCAGCTATAGCATTGAGAGCACAATAGTTTTGATGCCCAGTGAATTGGTATTCAATTACTCATTTTGACTGGATGATTTCAACTACAGCTGCTCGAATTAGCTTTTGTATAAGCTGAAAAATTGAGGCGTTATTTTTCCAAGTAAGATCCATCGAGTTTGGTCTGCATTTATAGAGCTTACGTGAATGCACGAGAATGTCGGCATTTATCAATGTTGATACAGCATTTTAGGATTAGTGGAGTATATGTCAATTTCTCAAGGCTTTCTAGCCAAGACTTGTAAGTACTTCATCTAATGAAAAGCGCTATCTTGTCAAAATTTGCTGTGGATAATCTCCTCGTTTTAACCATCCACTTTTGAGGATTTTTTTAGCAATGGGCCTCAGTATGAATTCAACTGTCGACAGCCTTCTCTCAGAATCTCTTTTAATAACAAACGGTGACGCCGTTTTGAATAAAGGTAGGCTACGTTTAACCGATGTATCCGACCCTTATACTAATCCCAATGACCAAAAGGGTACTGCTTTCTTACAAGTTGACGTAGGTCAGGCAGAATCTTGGGAAGCTTTCTTCACGTTTCAAGTGAGTGATTCTGGTGGAATTACTGATAAATTTCAGGATGTCGGTGTTTTAAACGGAGCCGATGGTCTTGTGTTTATGCTCCAAAGTAATGGAGCTCATGCATTAGGTGCATCAGGAGAAGGCTTAGGATATTTGGGCATTGATAATAGTTTTGCCGTTGAGTTTGACACTTGGGCAAATCCTAATAGATTAGACCCGAATAGTAATCATCTTGGCATCAATATAAATGGTTCTGTGCAGTCGATCAAGACCCAAAGTCTGCCAGGAGTAGTTTTCGAAAATATCGATGAAACACCTGTCAATGCTTGGGTTCAATATGATGGTGGCGAACGTGAACTGAGCGTTTATGTCAGTGCTGATGAAGATGATGATTATCCCTCACGCCCAGAAGATCCGAGTCTAACGATTGATTTTGACGATCCTGATGGAGATGGGGATGAGTCTGATCGCATTGATTTAGACTCTAGTTTTGGACAAGGTTCAAATTGGATTGGATTCGGTGCAGCCACTGGGGGTGCCTATGCCACCCATGAAATTTTAGATTTTGAATTCAATAAATCGTCATTGTCAGTTACAAAGGACTTTGTTATTGAAGGATCTGACAATCAACTTTTACCCTTCAATACCATAGCTTTAGGGCAGAATCGTCTACTAAGGTTTGAAGTAGAAAATAGTTCTGATCATGCTGTTACCTTTGACTTAGCTGACAATATTGTAGGTTCGGGGTTAGCGTTTAATTCTGGAACACTAGAGACGTCTGATCCTGATATCACTTCGGTTCATATTAATAAGTTTGATAGTGATGAACTAGAATTAACGGCAACGTTAGCGGGTAATTCGACTGGCACATTTTTTGTTGAGGTACAGGCACTTTTGCCTGACGAACCGATTGTAGAAGTTCCGGTTGCAGCGCTTACAGGTATTGCTAGCGATGTAGCAACCTATGGGGGCAGGGTTTTAGACGGTTCGTTTTGGCTCTATGAATCGTTGATTACAGAAAAAATCGATACTGATAATGATCACCAAGTTGATCAGATTGTTTTAGAAGCAGAGGAATACACCAATACGGTTTCAGTGACTGAATCTGAAACGGGGATCACTGTAACAGATGAGGAAACTGTTCAGCTGGCATTTGGAGCAGTTGATGTGGCAAATGTTGGTGAGTTCTTCATTGTAGATGGCAGTATTGGAACTGGTTCAACCAACTGGGGCCCTTGGGGATGGGATGGGGTCAATACATCTGAAGCGGGTACTCTTCCTAATGGTGAGCTGTTTTTAAAATTTGTCGAAGATCCCGATTTTGATGTATTGGACGATCAAGGGGCTGTTGAGTTTTTCCAACAGTTTGTAGATGGCGTTGAACAGCTAGAGGACGGTAGCCTGAGAGTTGTCGGCGATGAGACTGTTCCAGATATAGCCGAAACGATAGACCTGGTATTTGGTGAGTTAGCCAATATTACAACGGTATCTTCAGACGGTAAGTTAGATGGTCTTTCTGGCCCTGTCACAGTGGACACATCGATTTCTTCAGTTTTGACATGGAAAGGAAATGATGAAGACGGGATTAGCACCCTAATCTTTAACAACTGGGAAAATGGTGACAAAGTTACTATTAAGGAGCCTAGGCACCATAAAGGACGCCATAAAGGCTATAAAGACTACAGTTCTAAAAAGAGTAGAACGACATTTAGCCCGTTTGCCGATCTGATTGCCAGTTCTAACAATGCTGAAGAGACCTTGAAGGTTAAAGTTGACCTATCTAAGTCTAAAAAGCGCTCTGCCAAGGACTTTTTTGATGCTTCGGCAAATAAATTTAGCAGCAATATAGATGTCACAGTCAAAACTGGTAATGGTAAGGATAAGGTGACAGACTTTGGCTTGAGTTTGGGAGAGAGGCTCAACACTGGCAGAGGTAACGACACCTTAATCTTATTTAGTGGTGTCAATACCTATACGGGGGCAGGAAGAGACAAGGTTTATGTCCCAGTCGACTTTTTGCTTAATCCTCCTGACTCAGTTACATCGACTGGCGACGAATTAGCGTCTACGGTCAAAGACTTTAGTAAACGGCATGATAAAATCTTTTTGCAAACAACAGAGTTTACTATTGATGACTTTGTTTACTCCCATAATGCGGGTGATTTAGAAATTAGGCTTGGCAGCGATACCAGTGACCCAGGCAAGTTGATTTTGACCCTAGATCACACGCGGGTACGAAATCGCCATAACTTTGAGCGGATTGTTTCTGTAACGCCTGATTTGCCATTTCACACTGCTTTGGATGTCTAAAGCAAAGGTTTATAACTAAGGCAGGAACTGTCATTAGCCCCAGTCTCAATGTGCTTGTCTATTGAGGCTGGGGTATTGGTATTTAGAGGATAAGGGTAGTCCATAAAAATTGGACTGGTTTTAGCTTATTGCGATCGCAAACAATTATGGAGTGATGATTTGCGATCGCCCCATAGTTACTAAACGCTATAACTTAATAAATACTTACTAAGTAAAGACCCTATTCCCAAGGTTTTTCACGGTACACTTGTGCGCAAAGTCACTTCAAATCTACGCTAAAGGTTTTACAGCCATGCAGCAAGGCACGAAATTTGCATTCATGGGTATTGTAGCTGTTAGTCAATTGGCTGTAGCCAGTTTAGGTATCGTTGCTCCCGCCTATGCCCAACTCATTCCAGATAATTCTCTAGGGATTGAAAGCTCTTTTATTACCCCTGGTGTTCCTTTAGGTAATGGCTTTACGGATCGAATTGACGGAGGAGCAATTCGAGCTGGAAATCTCTTTCACAGCTTTTTAGAATTTAATGTGCAAAATGGCCAACAGGTTCATTTCGCCAATCCTGTTGATATTGAAAATATCTTTAGTCGAGTGACTGGAGTAAACTCATCCAGTATCTTAGGCACCCTTGGCACATTGGGACAGGCTAACTTATATCTAATCAACCCCAACGGTATCCTCTTTGGCCCTGATGCTCAATTGGATGTACGCGGCTCATTTGTTGGCACCACATCTAACGGCGCTACCTTTGACAACGGCTATATTTTTGGTGCCCTTAACCCGGATGTTCCCCCTCTGTTAGCCATTAACTCACCGATGGGGCTTAGCAGTTGGCTGCCTGCTACAGGAAATATTACCAATGAGGGCAATTTAACTGCGGGGCAAGACCTGACCCTGCAAGGGCTAAGTCTGAACCTGCATAATCAAATAAGCGCGGGGGAAAATTTAACGCTATTAGCTACAGATACACTAACGGTCAGGGATAGTGACAGTCATTCATTTATCGCTTCAGCAGGTAACAATCTAACTCTGCAAGGTGACACGATTGATCTATATATACTGCAGCAGGCAGGCAGCGGTTTGACTGCAGGCAATGATCTAACATTGGTTTCACCCAATGCCATTCGAGCAGACGCTCACTTTATAACAGGGGGTGAATTTCAGGCCCAAGACCTTGATGGTAATCCAGCGAATGTGTTCAGTTTGGAAGATCCGATTGTTTTAGCGGTGGGTAATGTGACCCTGGCGAACTACGAAGGCCCTTCACTGCATGTGTTAGCAGGGGGCAGCGTTCAATTGGGTGACGTCGTGATTACTGGTCCTGATACGGGAGCTAATACCATTAACCCGAATAACAATACGCTTATTCCTGGGACAACAACTCCTTACAGTGCCCTCAGTAACGTGACATTATCTGATGGTGTAACAACATTAGAGATTAGTGGCAACACTCAGACTACGCTGGATGTGAGAGCTGGTGTTGACTGGAACCAGGCTCCGTTTACTGGAACACCCATCATCGGAACACCCACTGTTGAGCCCGCTGCTACAGTCACTGTAAATGATCCTGGTGGAACCCTTGGCTCTGACATTACTGTAGGTACTATCGGTATTGGACAACCCGGTGGATTGGTGTTGCTGACTAATCAGTATCAGCCCAATGCCAATTTACCCGCTGGGACGATCGAAGTAATTTCGATTACGGAGCAGTTTCCACCACCTGCCGGTCCCGGCACTAATATTGTTATCGATGCTCGGGGTGATATTTCTCTACCTTCATCTAGAGATATTAGATCATTTGGGACACCAGGAGGGAGTATTACCCTGCGAAGTGAAACAGCAATTCTGCAACCTCAAGATGATGCGGATATCGACAGTTTCTCTTTAGCTGGAACTGGAGGAGATGTTACTTTGGTGGCTCCAGTTATTAATTTGGGTGGTAATGCGTCTACTGTATTTTTCGGAGCCTTAGGCCCTGGTCAAGGAGGAGACTTTAATGTAGAGTCAGATTCATTTCAGTCTGACTTTTCTAGCATAGGGGCTATAACGATTGGCCCTGGTAATGCTGGAAATGTCAATATTGATAGTGATTCAATTTTCTTAGATGAAGTCCAGTTGCTCAGTGGAGTTCTAGCACCTGGGGCTTCAGGGAATTCAGGTGATGTCACTATCAATACCGATTTACTAGTTGCTATTAACGGCACTCGGATTGGTTCCTTAACGGCTGGTAATGGCAATGCAGGGAATGTGACTGTAACAGCTGATTCTATATCACTATCAGGTTTTAGAGTTGTACCTCCAACTAGTTTTGAAGCCACTGGCATTTTTAGTACCGTTGAACCCGGTGCAGTGGGTATGGGAGGAGACATTGATATCACCACCAACTCACTATCTCTGCAAAATGCAGCTCAAATCAGAACCAGTTCAGAAGCTATGGGAGATGCTGGTAATGTTGCTATCCGAGCAGAAGATATCACTATAGATGGAGCTGTTTTTATTCCAGAAATTTTAGCTATTCCGGATGCAATCCCCACCTTGCCGAGTGCTATCCTCAGCGAAATGTTTTTAGGTTCAGAGGGACAGGGGGGAGATATCAATATTGCTACCTCAACCTTAGCTGTTACTAGGGGGGGGACCATTAGCTCCAGTACTCAATCTGGTAAGGCAGGTAATGTCAGAATTACTGCTACTGAATCTGCTAGCTTTGATGGCCTGACCTCATTTGCTGAAGTTAATCAGGATGATAGAGCCAGTGGTGCTAGCGTTGAAACCTTGGAACAGGCAACTGGAGATGGTGGGGAGTTAGAAATTACAACCCCTAATCTTTTTGTTACTAATGGTGCTCAACTGGAAGCAACAACTGCAGGTGAGGGTAATGCTGGCAACATTGAACTGAATGTTACTGATACTGTTTTAGTAGATGGTGTTGACAGTGCTATTGAGGCTAGTACTACCCCTGACTCTACTGGGATGGGAGGAAGTGTGATTATTAATCCCCGTTTGGTACTGGTACAAAATGGAGGTCGAATTGCAGTTGATAGTGAAGGCACTGGCGAAAGTGGCAGCATTGCTATCACATCTGAACAACTTCGTTTAGACCAAGGGCTGATTTCAGCTGAAGCTGACAGTGCCGATGGTGGCAATATTACCCTTAATCTGGGGCCTATTTTGCTTTTGCGTAATGGCAGTAACGTTTCTGCCACTGCCGGGCGTGATCAGGGCTTTGGCAACGGTGGAAACGTTGCCATTACGACTGCCGATGGCTTTGTGGTGGCGGTGGATACCGAAAATAGTGACATCACAGCCAATGCTTTTCTTGGCAACGGTGGGAATGTCACCGTAAACACCCAGGGGTTGTTTGGTATCGAGTTTCGGCCAGCCTTAACCCCTTTGAGCGATATTACAGCTAGTTCTGAATTTGGTCTTCAGGGAAGTGTCACTATTGAAACACCAGATGTTGATCCCAGTGATGATCTGGTACAACTACCCACAGGGCTGGTTGATGCCTCCCGACTAGTTGCCCAGGGGTGTGGTGCGGGGGCTAGCGATATTGCAACTGCCCTGGGGGAATTTACGGTGACCGGTCGGGGAGGGCTGCCACCATCACCCGAGCAGCTCAATCCTCAAAACGACCTGGCAATTTGGGAAACGCTAGATGATGCTCCAACTACGCCAACAGGTCCGGTTGCCTCAACGTTTAACCAGCAAGAATCCAGACAAATTACTGAGTTTCAGGGATGGATCGTGGACAAAGATGGTGAAATTGTGCTGACAGCAGAGGCAAGCTCGGTCACACCTCGTAGCCCCTGGCAGTCAGTATTTACCTGCCAGACACAAGGTTAAATGGCTTGAAATTAGCCGTTACTTATACCACTGCTCAGCAACGGTATCCCTGGGACAGTTACCATTTTTAAACACTGCTGGCTTTTTGATGCATTCTTGTAAACATAGGTTAAAGGTGCCATTATCCTCTATGAACCCTGTGTCCCCTAAACCTGATGACCTGTCACCAACTGACCTTGCCGCAGAGAATGAACGATTGCATCAGGCACTGTTAGTGGCTCAGAGCGAACGCGAAAGCCTGGAGACGCTGATCAATATTGTGACCGAGCATTCTACTGTGTTGGAGAACTCGCTTAATCAGCAAAAGCGGGAAATGGCCAGTTACATTCAGCAGGTGAAAATTGTTACGTCAGCAGCAGCGGCTGTTCAACGTAATGCGTTCACCCCTGATCACTTAGAAACAGTTATCAGTCGTGCTGACGAGTTGGGTACCCTGGCCCAGGTATTTACAGAAACAGTGCTGGCTGTCAAAGCCCATGAACAAACATTAATCAAAAACAACCAACACCTAGAGCAACTCTTGCAAGCTTACAGTCGATTTGTGCCTCAGGAGTTTCTTCATTTTTTGCAAAAAGAGAGCGTGATCGACTTACATCTGGGGGATCATGTGAGTAAAGAAATGGCCATCTTGTTCTCCGACATTCGTGACTTTACGACAATGGCCGAGACCATGACTCCCCAGGAAAACTTCAACTTTATTAATAGTTATTTAGGGGATATTAGCCCAGAAATTGCTAATCATCATGGCTTGATTATGAAATATATGGGGGATGGCATTATGGCCGTCTTTCCCAATGGAGTAGATGATGCTCTACAAGCTAGCATTGCTCAAGCTCAACGACTACGAGACTATAACCAACAGCGCCAATCAAAAGGCTATGTAACTCTAAATGTGGGCACGGGGATCCATGTGGGGCAGATGATGGTGGGGATTGTTGGTGAGAGCCATCGCATGCAGTTGGATGCCATGGCTGACAACGTGAACCTAACAGCTCGCCTGGAGGGATTGACTAAATACTATGGGGTGCAACTGCTGATTTCAGAAGACGTTCTCCAAAAATTAACAGATGTTGATCGTTACTCAATGCGTCTAATTGATCGGGTCATTGTCAAAGGTCGTCACACACCCATCACCGTTTACGAGGTGCTTGATGCGGAAGAAGAGACAATGCGGGCCAATAAGCTAAAAACATTGCCAGAGTATTTACAGGCTCTAGAATTTTATCAGCAGGGACAGTTGCTCAAAGCCCAGGTTTGTTTTCAAGAAGTTCTTCAGGCAAATCCTACTGATAAAGCTGTGCAGCTTTATTTAGACCGTTTACAGCTGCTTCAGCAGCAAGAATTACCTGAGAACTGGCAGGGGATTTGGGAGTTTAAACAAAAATAGGATACCTAATTCTTTGGGAGAATAACCTCAGATTTAATCATCCTGTTGCTGTAAACACATATCTACCAGTTGCGCGATTTTTGCATACTCATAGTCTTTAGCAAACGCCATTAGCTGCTTGGTGGTCGATATTTGAGACGGGGGAATGTCTTGTAATAACACTTTCACTTGCTTGCCATTGAGCCGCTGAGCTGCCTGATGTAGTTTCACTAACCAGTCTGGCGGCATGGTAGCCAATGCTACTGTAAGACTGTTATTATTTGTCACATTTACAGGGATCACCTCTTTCTCTACGAGTGTTGCGTCCTTAGGTTGTTCAACAGCGTTATCCAGATTACTTGGAACTTCCACAGCGGAAGGAACTACAGTTGTGGCTGGTACTTTTAGGATCTTTTGATGGGAAATAACAGTATCAGTAGAAGATTTGCTACTCCCTAGTTTGTCTGACTTAACCAACACGTGAGCTGTGAAAGTGAAGATGCTCCCTTTCCCAAGTTGACTACTAACCTGAATATCCCCACCCATTAACTGGGCTAGCTGCTGGCTAATGGGTACCCCTAAGCCAGTGCCAGTCTTTGAGTTTTCGCCGCTTTCAGTTTGTAAAAAAGGAATAAACAGCTTATATAACTCAGATTCGGCAATTCCTTCACCCGTATCTTCAATTTCAAACTGTAAAGAGAGGCCACTTTGTTGGTATTTTGTGTGGCCCACGCGTAAGGCTATATACCCAGCCTGGGTGAACTTTAAGGCATTACCCAATAAATTAATCAACACTTGCCGAAGTTTGGGGGCATCTCCAATCAGCTCCTTTGGCATAGTGGGTGAAATTTCAACTATAAACTGTAGCCCTTTCTGTTCTATACGCAGTCGGAATAAAGACTCAATCGTGGTGATTAGAGTACTCAAAGCGAAGGGATCTTGACGTAAAGTCTGTTTGTTTGACTCCAGCTTAGCCATTGATAAAATGTCATTGATCAGTTCCAGTAAATGTTCTCCACTCTGGCTAATCATCTGTATGCGTTTCTGACTTGTTGCAGAAATGTTGTTATCACTGGCAACAAGTTGACTAAATCCTAAGATGGCGTTGAGGGGCGTTTTAAGCTCGTGACTCATGTGGGCAAGGAAGTTGCTTTTTGCATGGCTAGCCGCTTCTGCAACTTCTTTGGCCTGATTGAGTTCTACGTTAGACTGTCGCAATTCAGCGGTGCGTTCAGCGACGGTTAATTCCAGAGCAGATTTTGCCTCTTCTAGAATGGTAACGGTCTGTTGCTGGGCTTTGACTTTTGTTTGGATAACCCGATCGTATTGGTAAAAAGCTGCCAGTCCGGCACTGCTTAACAATAGGCTGGCAACCGCAGGTACCCAGGGAATCCACCAACCTGTTAACAGCATGATATAGCTAATGCCAACGATAGTGGCAGTGCTAAGGGAAACCCACAGTAGGCCATGCAGAGGCTTGCGAGTATATCCTGCAAGAGCAATACCGACTAGCCCCCAGCCAATAATCCAGAGGTACTCTTCTAGATCTGACCAGCTTCTAAATAAGGGACGTTGCTCAAGGGCTGCACTAATAATTTGGCTGACTGTGTGGGCTTGGATTTCAACACCATAGACAAAATCTAGCTTTGGGCTGATGACAGATTGGGTTGCTGCGTTGCTATAGTCTTTGATACTGGGTGTAGTGACGCCGATGAGAACAATGCGATCGCGAATCCAATCAGGATTGACATCACCTGCTAATACATCCTGAAATGTCACTACTCTAAAGGGTTGAGCGCTTTGACGAAAATTGAGCAAAGTTTGGACTGTGCCATCACCCGTATCTAAATTTACATAACTGCCAAAATTGGGTTGAAGACGAGGTATTTCAGTATCACCAAAGCGTATGGTGATCGGATCCTTGTACCCATTGCCGATAAGAATGTTTTCTTGTTCTAGATAAGTTTGAGCTAATAATAATGCCAAAGAAAATCGGAACCCTTGATCTGTTTGGGTGCCGAGAATGGCACGGCGTTGCCAACCATCTTGATCAAAAGGGGCGTCAACAAACCCCACACGTTCTGCAGGTATTGTATGGGGTGGTGGAATTATAGGATAAAGGACTTTTTCACTGCCAATAATGTTTTCAATATCTTGCAAAGTGGTTCTTAACTCGTTATGACCTGGCTCTACAGGCAGGTCTCTAAATAGATCTAAACCAATGACTCGTGGCTCATGGCTATGGAGTTTGCGAAGCACTTTGGCAAGGGAACGATCGGGAATGGGATAGGTGCCGCTGGCTTGAATGGTTTCCTCGTTGATGCTGACCAGCAAGATCCGTTCATCGGTGGGTTCTTGGGGGTGCGATCGCAAAAAAGCATCCAAAGCTTGCCATTCCAAAGGTTGAAATGCCCCGGCCAGTCGGCCAGCTGTAATTAAGCCTAGAAACAGCAAACCGGGTAGCAGTCCAACTTGTAAAACTGCTATCTGGTTACGAATACTGCCCCAGGTCCCAAAAATCAATCAGTCGTCTCCGGAAGATAGTGTCATTATTCTAGCTGCAACCAAAGTTTACATCGCCTGAAATCATCTTTGGAGTTAGAGTTAGCCATCTGATCAGCACACCTCGCATGTCTTAACATCCGGTATTTACCTTAAAACTGTGGGAAATGGTATGTAGAGAATGATGAGTGTCTCAGGTTACCCTCCTTCCGTAGAAACTATTACCTGCTATCAGGGTCGAATATAGTATGAGGTAAAGATGGCTTGAGATTGAAGTTAACAGAATCTTCTCGTAGAACTATGAAATGCTTTAAAGATTTTCAATATCTGGCTATGAGACCCTCACAGAAAAGCCCTTTGTTTTCAAAACGTTGTTATCAATTAATTCTAGGGACTTTACTGTTAACGTTGCCGTTGACTCCTGTTCACGCTCAACAGTATAAGCCTCCCAGCGGTAGTCCTCCGCAAACTGCAACTGGCTCAAATGGCTCACGTGGTTGTCAAGGAATGTATGATGTACCACTAGTAGGATTAGCTCCAACGTTGATGAATCATGTGGGGCAAACGACTACGATCACCCCCACCCTAGCCTGGTTTGTACCGACAGATGAACTCTATCGCATTAGAGTTTCTCTCTTTACAATTGACCTAGAAAATTTACTATACGAGACAGAGTATGAAGACAATGTCTCAGGAATAATTAGTTTTTCAATTCCTGAAGATGTCGGTTTAGAACCTGATGGGCGTTATCTTTGGGAGGTCAACATTGACTGCGATTTGGATAATCCCACTTATCAAGAGTATTTTATAGCCGAGGTTGATGTCGTTTCTCCTCCAGCAGAGCTGGCGGCGGCTGTAGCTCTGGCTCCCACAGCCTCAGAGAAGGCATCACTCTATGCAGAAGCCGGCTACTGGTACGATGCTTTTGAGGAAGCATTGAGCGCTTCAGAAGATGTGAGTTTTGTACAAACACTATTATCCAGTTTAGCTGCTTCCGAAGAAGACTCCCTTCAGAAACAGTACTTATCTGAAGTTATTGAAATCATTGGTAACTCAGATATTAATCCGTAATCGACTTCGAGAGATTTATCGACTCATCCTCCCAGTGGGACTCTAACTGTCGTAGCAATTGGAGCCACTGGGATTCACTATTTTTGAGTAAATCGCAAAAATCATCGGGTGTTTCGATGCTGTCGAAGTAGTTAGCGGCGGCTGGTTCTGCATGATTCCAAGGATAAGGAGTATCATCGCTCAAAATGCTATAAAGCATTTCCAGCTCAATGTACTTGAGGTCGGTTTGAGAAAACATCATCGAACAGAGGAGTGATGAAAATTACTGGCAGCCCACTGCATATCGCCTATTGGATTTTACAATCTCACTATGACAACTACTTTTTGTAAAATCAATCCTGAAAAGTTCAGATTTATTCAGGTAAAAGTTCAGGTTAATTGAGTTTCTAAGCAAAAATGGATCCTTAGGCTCACTTTTTACCAGTATTTTCTAAATACCTGGTGGCATATGATACAAACTTCTAGATACCAGCTATATGTGCAAGAATAGTTAGAACTTGATCGGACCTATGCTCAGGTTTGCCCATGGATACAAAACATCTAACTGTAGAACTTAGCGAGCAGGCACTAAAAAATTTAGTAGCCTATTGCGAGCAGTCTGGTCTGGATTCATCCACAGTTATTCAATCGTACTTGTTGACATTGGGAGCACCTCAGTCAAATCTTTCTAAAGAACCTACTGTTACGTCCGAAGATCAACAGTCTGAGCATAATCCTCTTACTCAACTGCAAAAAATAATCAGCGAGCTTGAGCGTGAAAAAATAGATTTAGAGATTCTGCTTGACACTACTCTGGAACACTCGGACTATATTACGCATCAACTACGTATTGCTAAGGTGACTGCTGAGTTGGCAAACCAATCTAAAAGTAGGTTTTTGGCTAGGATGAGCCATGAGTTACGCACACCCTTAAATGCGATTTTGGGATTTAGCCAACTGTTAGAAAATACCCCGTCCCTGAGTTCTCAACAACGAGAACAACTGACTATCATCAATCGAAGTGGAGAGCATCTGCTGACTTTGATCAATGACATTTTAGATATGTCTAAGCTGGAAGCAGGTAAAACCATTGTTAATCCAAGCATCATCAATTTGCATACACTTTTGCAGGCTATGCAGGCTATGTTTAAGCTCAAAGCAGATGCCAAAGGCTTAGAGCTGATCCTCAATTACTCTCCTGAACTACCTCAGTATGTTGAAACGGACGCCGGAAAATTAAAACAAGTTTTAATCAATTTATTAGATAATGCCATTAAATTCACAGAGCGTGGTCAGGTGTGTCTTAGGGTTAGTTTTGAAGCATTGGCAGCTGAGCAACAAGGGGAAACATCGTCTAGAACTCCATGTACGTTGTACTGTGAAGTAGAAGACTCTGGGCCTGGGATTGCTGAGAGTGATCTCGAAGTCATCTTTACCCCCTTTGAACAAACTTCAGTAGGTCGTAATATCCATCAAGGAACTGGGTTAGGGTTATCCATCAGTCGGCAATTTATTCAATTGATGGGTGGTCAATTGACAGTCAATAGCCGAGTTGGAGTCGGCTCTAAGTTTGAACTCCATATACCTGTTTACCAATATTCTGATGAGATGATGTCTGTGGAGATACCTGCAGAGCTGTCTGTAGCCTCTGCTATTGAGCATTTATCCAAGCTTGATGGTCAAGAGCGTCAAATTCAAATCAAAGAGAATAATATAAACAAAATTGAGTCATTATCGCCATCAACTGCAGCATCATTGGATGAAATGCTAAATGATATGCCGCCCCAATGGTTAAAAGAGCTACATTATGCAGCGAGCCAATTAAAGGGGAAACAGGTGATGCAGTTGATTCAGCAAGTATCAGAAGAGAAAGCAGCCCTTGCGCACCACTTGAGAGAACTAGCCGAAAATTATCAGTTCAACAAGATAACTGAGATGACAATGCGTTAAAAACTAAGGCTTTAAACTGGAATGATGATAAAAGTGTTGTTGGCTTTTGTGAGCACTCTGTTGATCGTGGTTTGGGACTTGATACGCTAGAGCATGGCTACGGCATCTATCGATTAACCAGCAATCGCGCTTTCCGTAACACAAACCTGAGTACTGCCCCCCAGTGAGAAATAATATCGGCCTGAGCGTTAAAGGGTTACAACGACACTATGTTGATGCCATTGCCGCCGCTTTGTTTGGCCTGTTGCAGAGCGCGATCGCATCCCTCTAAAAACGCCTCCAGTCCCATATCCGCTATCGGCTGCGCTGTAATTAGCCCAATACTCAGGGTTTGATCAATTTTCTCAACAGCTTGCAACAACTTCTGGGCCATTTTCTCTGCTGTTGTTGTATTCGGTAAAACGATGGCAAAGACTAACGTGCCATAGCGACCAACCAAATCATTAGAACCCTGGATTGTTTGCTTCAGCACCTGGGCCACTTGAGTCAGACACTGATCGCCCGCTGTCGGGTTTCCCCCTTCCCCATAAAAATTAAAATTATCTACCTGGGCCAGCATCAAACTTAAAGACGTTTGGGATTGTACCGCCTGCTGCCAACACTGCAGCAAATAGGCATCAAATCGACGACGACTGGCCACCTGGGTCAATTCATCCAGGGCAGCTAGGCGCTGTAGTTCTTGAATCGCCTGCTGCAGCTGAGCATTTTGTGCCTTGAGCTGACGTTGCAGCTGTTGTACCTTGAGCTGATTTTCTACCCTGGCCAGCACTTCCACCACCTTGAAGGGCTTAGAAATATAGTCACTCCCCCCTGCCGAAAATGCTTTGACTTTGTCCCACGCTTCATCCAGGGCACTGACAAAAATGATAGGGATCTCCTGGGTGGTTGGATTCGCCTTGATCTGCTGACAGACGGTGTACCCATCCATATCGGGCATATGAATGTCCAGTAAGATCAAATCTGGCTGTTCTAGAGAAACGGCTTGCAGCGCCACAGTGCCATTGATGGCCTGCTGGACTTCATAGCCCTGCTCTTCGAGCAAATCAGATAGCAGCCTCAGGTTTTTAGGCTGATCGTCCACCAGCAAAATGGTAGAACCTGATAAAGGTTTAACCGATGGTACAGCGGTTGGCGCTGTAGTGGCTGGTGTGACCGGTAGTACAGCCGCTGCTGCTGCATCAGCGGCAATTAGTGCCGTAACCGGTTTAGGAACAGGGGCAGCACTGCGCATCGCCTGTTCTAGGAGCCCGCGCACATTAGCTTTTGTAACTTTTTGATCCAATGATTGAGAAATCAGCTGCCAAAGTTTAGGCGCAACATCTTGCTTGACATATTTAGCTGAGTATCCACATTCTTCAGCAATCTGGTCATAGGTTTTGCGTTCTCCCTGGAGAGCGGCAATCAAAATTTGGCGTTGTAGCTCACTACAGAACGTGTCTGTCTTTTTGTGGATAAGAGTTTCAGCAAATTCTAGAATACTGTCAGTGTCGCTCATGGATAACGCTTATTAAATCTGGCCTACGTTCAGAAGAGTAAGTTGACCGTAGAAAATCAGCTTTCTCAACCACTGTCATTGCAGTGGTTGAGAAAGCTTAAACTGTCGTGAGTGTAGCAAACCCTTCAGATTCATTGTGGATAGGGTTATAAATATTATCTGAGCCGCATTATCTGAGTCGTTGAGTAAAACCATAAGCTTATTTTTTGACAAGCCCTAGGCTGGATGACCTGACAAAAGGGCAGTTAGTTGACTGTAGTCATAATTTTCGGCGAGTTGCTTCAAATGGTTAGCCACCGCTACTTCAGATGCTGGCATCTGGTTCAGGAGTTTCATCACCTGACGACCATTGAGCCGCTGTGAGGCTTGTTTGAGTTCAGTTAACCAGTTTGCAGGCATCGTGGTCAGGGCTTGGGCAATGGTACTAGATGTGATTGGGGTGTTTGCTCCTTTTGCTAGCTCCCCTAAATCTGAAACGTCGGGTTCAACTTCACGATTTATTACTTGGATAGCAGGTTCTAATATGGCTGCTGGTGCCGATGGTTTTAGTGCCTCAACGGTACTTTGGCTTTGAACCGTGAAGGAAAATACTGTGCCTTCTCCCAGTTGACTTGTAACCTGAAACTCTCCCCCCATGAGTTTGACAAACTGTTGACTGATAGAGAGACCTAAACCAGTGCCAGTTTTGGATTTAGTGCCACTGTCAGTTTGTTCAAAGGGGACAAATAATTTAGGTAGTTCATCGACGGCAATGCCTTCGCCGGTATCTTCCACACTAAATTCTAAGCATGGCTGCTCAGCCTCAGAGCAAGGCCGCACCCGCACACCGATGTGTCCCTGGTTCGTAAATTTGAGCGCATTACTCAAGAGATTTAATAGCACCTGACGAATCTTTTTCTCATCACCGACAAACTGAGGTGAGACATCTGGATCAGTCTCGATGAAAAATCTCAATCCTTTCTGTTCCACCCGTAGTTGAAAGAGGGCCTGAATGGTTTCTGTTAATTGGATAATCTCAAATAGACTCTCCTTTAGGGGGTGCTTACCAGCCTCCAATTTAGAGAGTTCCAAAATGTCATTGATTAAGTGCAGCAGGTGTTCCCCACTATGGCGAATCAAATTGAGACGCTTTTGATGGGTCTCTGCCAGGTCTGTAGCCTTAGCCATAATTTGGCTAAAGCCAATAATGGAGTTGAGGGGGGTGCGTAGCTCATGGCTCATGTTGGCGAGAAACTTGCCTTTAGCTTTGCTAGCCATTTCGGCTTCATCCCTGGCCAACTTCAGTTCAACCGTGCGTTCTGCTACCTTTTGCTCCAGGGTGGTATAAAGCTGTGAGTTTTCTAATGAGATGGCTATTTGGGTGGAAAGGAGACCCAAGATCTGCAAACGATCGCGGGTAAAGGCTCCTTCTACCAGGTTGTTTTCTAAATATAGAACGCCGACTAGCTTGCTTTGGTGTACCAGGGGAGTACAGAGTACAGACTTGAGCTGGTGTTGCTGAATGTAGGGATCTTGGGCGAAGTCGGCAAATTGATCCGTGGCGTCGGGTGCGATCGCATTGGTTAACACCACACTCTTCTGAGTCCGCACCACATAGTTAAACAGCCCAGTGGGAATATGCCCCTGAATGGGTAACCCCATCAACACCCGAATCGGTTTATTGACTGCTCCAGTTGCTTCAATCCTGTACTGGCCCTGATTTTCAAGAATGAGATGGCCGGTTTGGGCCCCGGCATTTTCCATCACCACTTTCATCAGCTGCCCCAGCAACTTCTCCTGGACAATCTCCTGGGCAATGGCCTGGGACGCCTTCATCAAAGACTGGAAATCAACGGTTTCAGTCCCCGACGCGAGACTAAACTGCACTGCCGTAGACTGGGAATCAAAAATGTACCCTCTGGGGGAATGGCTGGTGATCGCCAACAGATTTGGGTAGTGCCGCTTCAGCTGTTTCACTTTGGCATGGGCTCCCCAAAGTTGATAGGTATAGCTGGCCTTTTGCAAATAGGTTTGGGCAAAATCTCGCTTGTTTTGTGATAACCAAAACCGACCTGCCAACTCATTTGCTAAGGCTTCATCCTGGATAAATCCTTGGGTTGCTGCCTCTGTAATTGCCTGATCGTACCCCCCAAACGCTTCCCATGGTCGCTCGTCAAGGCGAGCGAGTTCTGCGTTTACCAGCCAAACCTTATGCAAGAAGTTTTCAGGACAGGTGTTGGCCCAGCCTTTAAGTTCTTGCTGCAGACTTGAAATTTCTTCCAGATACTCCCTTTGCTGTTGGGGGGTCGCCTCTGGATAAAGTTGGATCAGAATAAGGGAGGTGTACAGGTTGAGTTCAGCATTGGAAATCACCCCCAGAATATAACTTTGCAGTTCCCTGGCTT
The DNA here is from genome assembly GCF_032906605.1 of Leptothoe sp. LEGE 181152. NCBI lineage: Bacteria > Bacillati > Cyanobacteriota > Cyanophyceae > Nodosilineales > Cymatolegaceae > Leptothoe > Leptothoe sp. LEGE 181152. The sequence continues at coordinate 128,964 of NZ_JASATU010000016.1, read as the reverse complement.
GTCGGGCATAGTCCAGGGCTAGCTCAAACTCCCTGTCCATATAGCCCATAATGGCTTTGAGAATGTAGTAGCGGCAGAGGCCACTAAAACTTTTGTGGTCTGTACAGGCTTGAATATAGGATGTTTCCACTGCTGCGGGTAACTGAGCCAGGTCGTCCTCCGCAGAGACTTCAGCTGGGGCCTCTGCCAAAGGAGTTAATAACTGCTGGAGAACTAACTCATATCCCCGTAGCGCATCGATAGCCCACTGATTCTTGACCTGGCGACAGAACGCTAGGGCATCTTGCAAATCCACCATTAAGGCTTCCAGGTTTTTGCCCTGAAAGAACAAATTGGAAATGCGATAGCTGATGGTGTAGCCCACATATTGCAGTTCACCGGATTCTAAACCTACCTGTGCCCCGGTTTGGTTGATGTCGTCGGCCTCTTTGACAGGTTTGACCCATGAGTGCACAAAGTTACTCAAAATAAAGCAGGCCCGCGATTTCTGAGTTAAATTGTTATATCGTTCACTCAGTCTGAGAGATACTAAGCAGGACTCATAGCTGGCTTCATAGTTACCTAAGACTGAGCCCAGCAGCGTGCCATAGTTGGAATAGCCATAGCACGACTCAGCTACATTGCCATGGTCTAAAAACAGGTTAATGGACAGAACAACGACGATTTGCCAGGCAGCCTGGTTATAACGATAGGCTGCTGACCCAATATTAGAAAGGATTTTAACCGCGAGCTGTTGCTCAGGATCAACAATTTCAGGCAGCTCTAGCAGTGACGCCAGGGGACGATCGTCCAAACGGGCCTGAAGATGGTTGCAGCTTTGAGTAAAGGCTGCTGAAAAATTCTCTTGGGGAAAGTCAATGTTAAACAGCTGTAGTGCCTGCCGACCGTAATCCAGTGCCTGGGCATACTCAGTTTTAAGGGTGGACTGAATTACCAGTAGGTTATATGCCTCAGCTCGGTCCATGACCGTTTGAGCTTGGGTTAAAACAATTTCCAACAGTTGACGGGAGATGTCAAAATTACCCAGAAGGTACTCCACTTCTGCCTGGGCTTGATGCAGCGCCAGAGTCAAAGAATAGTGATTATTCCAGCAATTGTCTGGTAAACAATCTAGCCCCACATCAAGATAGGTGTGGGCAGCGTCGTAGGCAGTAGCATCTTTGGACTTTTGAGCCGCTTTTAAATTGAGTTCAGCCAGCTTCAATGGAAAGCCTGTATCGGTATTGTGTCTGCGGCCAATGTTGAGGTGATCAGCAACATCAAACAGGGTATCACTCCAGTCTCCTGCTGGAACCGTATGCCATAGCAGTTGGCCAATGGACAGGTGTTGCTGTTGCCGCTGGCTGTCGCTCATGGTGTCATAGGCAGCCTGCTGCACCCGATCATGTAAAAATCGGTATTCTTGAATCAGTAAATTGGCATCTGTTTGTGATGTGGTTAAAATCAGTCCGGCCTGGACAGCCACCATCAGGTCTGGGGCAATATCTGTATCTGGTTTGCGCTCAAGAACAGCCAAGGTTTTCAGGTCAAATTGGGTCCCTACACAAGCGGCTAGACAGAGCAGCTGCTGAGTGGCTTGAGGTAGCTTTTTCAGCTTGACCAACATTAGCTCTACGACATTGTCGGTAATGTCTTGAGCTTGAACCTGTTGAATATCCCATTGCCAATGACACTGTTGCCTATCAAAGTAAACCAGGTTTTCGGCAGCAAGGGTTTTGAGAAACTCGTTTACAAAAAAGGGATTACCGTTGGTTTTTTGGGTGATTAGCTGGGCAAGGATATCAACAGCTGTCAGATCGCAGCGGAATGTATCCGATAACAGGGACTGGATATGCTGGTGGGTCAGGGGGTGGAGAGCCAGGTGGCGAGGGTTAACACCTTCCTCCTTCAAGGCCTTGAGCACCATCATCCAGGGATGTGTGGGACTGACTTCATTATCCCGATAGGCCCCAATAAACAGATGGGACTTCATTTTAGGATTGGTCAAAATCAGTTGGATCAGCTGGAGGCTTGCCGCATCAGCCCACTGTAAGTCATCCAGAAAAATTACCAGGGGGTGGGTGGGATCGCTAAAGACTTGAACAAAGCGTTGGAAAACTAAATTAAAGCGATTGCGGGTTTCTGTTGCCCCCAGCTTAGGGACAACGGGCTGAGGGCCAATGACCAACTCTAAATCTGGAATCACATCCACAATCACCTGACCACTGTTGCCCAAGGCCTGCAGCAGTTTTAGTTTCCAAGATTTCAGCCGCTCTTGATCCTCAGTCAGTAATAACCGTATCAGGTTGCTAAATGCATCCACTACAGCCGCGTAGGGGATATTTCGCTGCACCTGGTTAAACTTACCGGAGATAAAATATCCCTTCTTCTCAGTAATAGGTTTATAAACTTCCTGAACCAGGACCGATTTCCCAATGCCTGAATGACCCGTGACCAACAACAACTCGGTCTTTTCTGCCGTGGCTACCTGGTTAAAGATTTCGAGCAACTGGTTAATTTCAGCTGCACGACCATAGAGTCTTTGGGGAATTTTGAGCTGGTGGGGATAATCCTGACTGGCCAGGCTAAACTGTTCTATAGTTCCCTCGGTTTCTAACTGGTGTAAACACCGCTGCAAGTCTGCCTGAATACCCTGGGCACTTTGGTAACGCTCTTCAGCTGTTTTACTCAGCAGCTTTAGAACAATGTCTGAAATAACCGTGGGTATATCCGGTCGTTTTTCTTGTAAACAGGGTGGGGATTGAGCTAAATGTTGATGGAGGACTTCTAAGGGATCGTCGGCATAAAACGGTACGGTTTGAGTTAACAGTTCGTAGAAGGTCACCCCCAGAGAATAAAAGTCTGTGCGATAGTCCAATAGCCGGTTCATCCGACCCGTTTGTTCAGGGGAAATATAGGCCAGGGTGCCTTCTAATACATTTGGACTTTCTAACCGGACACTGGTTTGGGGTACCTGGGTGGCGAGACCAAAATCGATCAGCTTTAACTCTTGTGAGATCTCATTGAAAACAATGTTAGAGGGATTAATGTCCTTATGGATCACATTGGCTCTGTGAATGTATCCTAATGCCTGGGTGATTTTGATGGCAATGGTGAGAAACTGGTTTATGGCCATGGTCCCACCATGAAGCAGATTTTTGAGGGACTTACCGCCAAAGTCCTCTAGAACAATAACAAGAGTTTTTTCATGGGATTCTAATCCATAGGCTTGAACAATATATTCATTGCCAGCTGATGTTTCGTGTTCTGTGGAAGGGGACAGGTTTGTCCCAAAGTTGGCCTCCCCAGGAAAGGCAAGATGTTGCAAGATGCTATATTCCTGGCGGAAACGTGCTAAAGCCTTTGAGGACGGATAATTGTTTTTAAGCTGTTTGATAATGACAGTCTGTCCCTGGGTCAAACCGTTTCCCTCCGACAGCACAGTTCCTCGATACACCAGGGACTGTGTACTTTCGTAAATCTTATTTTGAATGTGATATTGAGATGATTGAAGCAACTGAGCCAATCTCCGTCACATTTTGAGGGATAGCTAAAATCATACTGAATTTTCCTAACCTTTTCTGGTCAAACACCTGAACTTTTCGGGATTTTTTCTGCTTGCTATCACCGCAATACTTGAGTCATCTCAAACGATTGGCTATGCGGTAAGGGGCTTAAGTGATGCAGACTATTATCCCGATAACGTCGTCATTAAGAACTCAGAACTTGACTCGCTCTGCCCATGGCCGTTCTGGTTCATGGAAATGGAAGCAACTTATGACTGGTTTGACCCTGTGGGCATTAGGCGAAGTTCTTTTAGGAGCGGCTGGGTTAGATGACTTGGCAGACTATAGCGAATTTCTATCTGATCGCTATGAGATTGTCCTATTAGCTAAAGCGTTTTGAAAAACCTGAATTTAAACCTGAATAAACCTGAACTTTTCGGTATTTTTTTTGCTGTAGCTTTCCGCGATATTGGACCTTGTCCATGGCATTTTCTCAGGAGGCACTGCCATGAATACAACCTTGCAATTTGATGCCCAAGCCCTTAGTACGATGGATTTGGTACCGTTACTCAAACGCTACCAACTGCTGCCGCAATTACAGCGAGATCTGGTCATTGATCAAGCGATCGCATCCATTCAACTCACACCTGACGATATTAGAATTGCCTGTCAGCAGTTTGACATGCGATATAACTTATTTTCAGTAGAAGACCAGCAGGCATTTTGTCGTCAACGAGGGCTGGTGCCAGACGAATTAGAAGCCTTAGCCATTCGCCAGTTTAAAGTCCAACGATTTAAAGAGGATAAATGGGCGCATCAGCTAGGGTCTTTGTATGCCAAACGTAAACATGATTTTGACCAGGTGATCTATTCGCTCATTCGTACTCGCGATAGTAGTCTGGCCCAAGACATCTATTTTCGCATTCAGAAAAACGAAGATACCTTTGCTAACCTAGCAAAAACCTACTCCAAAGGGTCATCAGCTGAAGTGGGTGGTTTAGTGGGGCCTGTGTCTCTGATGCAGCCGCATCGTGCTATTGCGCGACTGTTGTCAGTGAGTCAAGTAGGTCAGCTATGGTTTCCCATTCCCATTGGCGAATGGTTTGTTATCTTGCGGCTGGAAGAGCGGGTGTCTGCCGAATTAAACGATGGCTTGAAACAGCGTTTACTGGATGAATGCTTTGACGCCTGGTTGGCAGCACAGATGAAAGGTATGACCTAAATCATGCGAGTCGCACTATCCTTAAACGAAATCCAATGGACTAGATAAGCGTTATTGTCTCTAGATTCATGCGCCATTTTCAAAACGCTAAGCTCAGTCTTCGTCAGGCCCTGGTGGTGTCGTTTGTTGTGCAAATTATGGCAGCAGTCGGATTGACGAGCTGGTTAGCATTTCGTAATGCTCAGAAGTCAGTGGATGATCTGGTCAAGCAGATCAGTGATGAGGTGACTACAGGGGTGGAAACCCATGTCAAAACCTTTGCTGATACTCCTCACCAGTTTTTACAACTCAATGTGGCGGCAATTGAGGCGGGGTATTTTGATTTGACCGACTACGATGCTATGGCCCGCTACTTTTGGGAGCAGATCCAAATCTCTGAAGCCGTTCCCTATGTTTATTTTGGTAATCCTGATGGAGAGTTTGTCGGTATATGGCGTGAAAATCAGGTTCTCACCACCTTAAGAATCAAAGATCAGCGCACAGTTCCTAACCGAGAGATTTATCAATTAGATCAGCAGGGCGATCGCAAAACGTTACTCAATCAGGATGGGTTTGATCCAAGAACACGCCCCTGGTATCAAGCAGCCGTGGCGGCTGGGCAGTCTACATGGTCCCCAATTTACGTATTTGCGAATCCTCCCCGTTTGGGGATTACCCATGCTGTACCCGTAGTGGCGGACCAGCTGTTAGGGGTGCTGGCGGTGGATTTGACACTATCTAACATCAGCGACTTTTTACGACAGCTGAATGTCAGTGACAATGGCCAGGTCTTTATTGTTGAACGTTCAGGGAATATTGTTGCCAGTTCGGTACCAGAACCTCCGTTTCTAAAGGTAAATCGACAAGAGGAACGACTGGCGGCAATAAAGAGCCGCCATCCCTTAATTCATGCCGCTACCGAAGATTTATTGCAGCGGTTTGACAGTTTTGAACACATTACAACCAGTCAGCGGTTTACGTTTAAGCTAGATGGCCAGCGGCAATTTTTACAGGTCACTCCAATTCAAGATGGCCGTGGGCTGGACTGGCTGATGGTGGTGGTGATTCCCAAGGCAGACTTTACGGCCCAGATTGATACAAATACTCGTAATACGTTGGTTTTGTGTGCGATCGCACTGGCCGTCGCTATCCTCTCTGGCATTGCCACTGCCCGATGGATTACGGCCCCAGTAATGGCCATGGCCCAAGCCTCAGAAAAACTAGCTCAAGGAGATTTAGAGCAGCAAATAGTCCCCAGCCCCATTGCCGATATTGATACCCTGGCCGGAGCCTTTAATAAAATGGCCAGTCAGCTCAAGGATTCTTTTGAGGCACTGCAGCAGAGTGAAACCACTAATCGTGCCATTGTTGAAGCCATTCCTGATCTGCTTATCCATGCAAAGAGAGATGGCACCTATTTAGAAATTGTTAGTTACAATCGCTTGCAACGGGTTTATGGTGTAACCAAATTTTTGCCTGGTAACACGGTGGATGAATCATTACCATCTGATTTGGCTAAAAAAAGAATGCATCATATTCAGCAGGCATTACAAACAGGAGAACTGCAAGTCTACGAACACCGCATGATTTTGGATGGTCAGATCCAGGATGAAGAGGTGCGTATCTCAGGGTTAGGAGATGATGAGGTGCTGATCATGGTGCGTGATATCAGTGCTCGCAAACAGGCCGAAGAAGCGTTGGCCCAGGCAAACCAGGTATTGGAACAAAAGGTAGCCAAACGTACTGAATCCCTTGCCCAAAGCCAGCAAACATTAGCAAAAAGTAACCAAGAACTGAGGGCAACGTTGCAAACTCTTAGAGCCACTCAAGTAGAACTTCAACAGGCTAAGGAAAAAGCAGAAAGTGCAAACCGAGCCAAATCAGAATTTTTGGCCAATATGAGTCATGAACTCCGCACCCCTCTCAATAGCATTATTGGCTTCACCCAAATTCTTGGCAAAGACACATCCTTTAAGCCTGAGCAGCAGCAGCGTCTAACTATTATCAACCGCAGCGGTGAGCATTTACTGTCCTTGATCAACAATATTTTGGAAATGTCCAAAATTGAGGCAGGGCAAATTGTGCTCAATGCTAAATATTGTGATTTGCATGAAACTCTCAGAGACATTCAAGGGATGTTTTGTCTCAAAGTGCAAGAAAAAGGGTTGCAGTTTCGCATAGAACCTGATGCTAGTCTACCCCAGCATATCTATGTTGATGAAGGGAAGCTACGGCAAATCTTGATTAACTTAGTCGGCAATGCGGTGAAATTTACTGAAAAAGGAACCGTGACCTTAAAGGCTAGTGTGGATAGTGCTCAACAGCCTACTTTGCACTTAGATATAGAAGACTCGGGGCCTGGTATTCCTAAGGAGGATTTAGAACAGTTATTCGTTCCCTTTGAACAAACTACTGCAGGACATAAGATTAAGCAGGGCAGTGGCTTAGGGCTATCGATTACAGATAAATTTGTCAATCTCATGGGAGGAAAGATAACGGCCAGCAGTACCGTTGGTTTAGGCACCTGTTTTCAGGTGTCTTTGCCAATTGAGATTGCTGACAGTGAGTCTTTCCCGGTGCAACGTTACACCGAGAAGGTGGTCGGTTTAGTGCCAGATCAACCTGACTATCGCATGTTGATTGTGGATGATGAACCGGATAATTGTTTGGTCATGTTAGATTTGCTCAGACCGGTTGGCCTTTCGGTCCGAAAGGCAAGTAATGGGCAAGAGGCGATAGAAACCTGGAAAGAGTGGCAGCCCCACTTGATCTGGATGGATTTGAGAATGCCTGAGATGGATGGCTATGAAGCGACTCGTTGGATTCGAGAAGAGGCAGAAAAAGCAGAGGCAGAGGAAGTCGAGAGAGATAATTCAAAACTCAAAACTCAAAACTCAAAATCTCCGATAATTATTGCCCTGACAGCCAGCGTATTCGAAGGTAAGCAGGAATTAATGCGTCAGGCTGGGTTTGATGACTTTGTGCTCAAGCCGTTTCAAGAAGAGAGTATTTGGAAAAAGATTAGTGAACATTTGGGAGCTGAGTTTGTCTATGACTCGGTCAGTGTTCCCTCTAATTTGACTAACGCTACAACGCCTGAACCTGTTACCACTGATGAGCTAGCAGCAGCGCTAAAAGCTATGCCTACTGAGTGGGTGAGCGAGCTAAAACAGGCAGCTAGCTCCCTTAAGGGTAAACGGGTAAAACAGCTACTTAGTGAGATATCAGTGACGTCCAATGGTGCTTTAAATAAAAGGGGAAATGCTATTGTTGCTCGCTTCAATGCCTTAGTTGAGAATTATCAGTTTGATGAGATTATTAGCTTACTAGAGACTTAGGGCTGTTAAGAAACAAGTTCAGGATTTGGATGCGGCAACTTATACTCTTACCGCGCCGTAAGTTACACATAAAGTTGGTCCAACTTAATAGCGGAATTAAGAGTTCGACGTTGAATGGTAGTGCTGGATTTGCCACAGCACAATCACCCAGTAATCCTTCAGCTGCCATTAGTAGCGCGATCTCACCACCCATAGAAATTCAAACGTCCCAACATGAGAATACTGCTCCCTTGCCCGAGTAATCTCTTGCCGAGCGGCAGTAAAAATTTTCTCTTTAGTTATGCTGGCAGATTTTTGCTCCTGCTCCTGAAGTTTTTGATACCCATTGATTAGATGTGAGCTATTCACCCCATTCAACTAATTTCGAGCACTTATTTTCATGACACCTGAATAAACCTGAACCTTCTCCTAAATAAACCTGAACAAAACGGAATTTTTTTCGCCGATTTTTTTTGCCATAGTTAGATCATCACAACAAAACCTACACACAATATCCTAGAAGCCAAACACCATGATTAGTAAGACTATGACTAATAAGACTATCTCCTTTCAAAAGCAGACTCCTGCCTGGGCTGGAGATACTTGGCTATCTCATTTTGTTAATCTGTTAATCAGTACCAAGCCATTATATGCCTTAATGAAACAGCAAGCCCGACAAGTATTGATTAAAAAGGCAGAGAGAAAAGGAATTCCATGGCGTGAGACAGTTCAGACATTGGTAACCTCTGATGTAAAAAAATGGTTATCTCAGTTGAACAATCCTACTGTTACCTATCCTGACTATTATCAGGCCCCTTTTCACGCTTATGCCAAAGGAAACTTATGTTGGATTGCAGCGTTTGAAACGGAACCAGCTACCTACGCCATGCCATTACGAATTTGGCCAGCTTTGAGTTGGGAGGCAGCCCAGGCAAAGCTACGCACTAATATTCATCAAGTTCTCGATCAATATGGCCCAAATGATGTCAAAAATCTCCTTGATGTGGGTTGTTCGATCGGCATTTCCACTCAATATCTCCATCAGCACTACACCCAACGCCAAAACCACGCAGTTCGCACTGTCGGTTTAGATCTCTCCCCTTATATGTTGTCTGTAGCAAAATATCGCGATACCAACAATGAAATTGCCGAATGGCGTCATGCTCAGGCAGAGGAAACAGGCTTACCTAATGCCTCTTTTGATTTAGTATCGCTACAGTACGTTATCCACGAACTGCCTCGCAAGGCAACCCAGAAAATTTGCCAGGAAGCCTTTCGTCTATTGCGTAAGGGAGGCAGCATAGCCCTGGTGGACATCGATCCTAAGTCTCCCCATATTCAGAATTTGAATCCCATTTTGTCAACCCTTATGAAGAGTACCGAACCCTGGAGTGACGACTACTATACCTTTGATATAGAAACTGCTTTGAAGCAGATCGGGTTTAATGCTGTAATCACTAAGGCTTGTAATCCTCGCCATAGAATCATCATTGCTACAAAATAAAAGGGCTATCAAATAAGATTTCAAGTAGCTTAGCAAGCAAAATCAATTAAATTCCACACACCTCACTGGGCCATAGCATCAGAGAACCTCTGAATCCTTTAGTCAATACCCAATCAGTCCACTCCACAGTGATAGCAGACACAAACCAAGGAAACTTGATGGTTGTGTAAGCAGACAGTGGGCTTATCCTGCAAAGGGGTTAGTGTGCCACTGCCCGGCGTACAGTGGATTCACAGACAAACTATTGCATAACGTCCTATCTCGAACCTTATATCGTCTAAGAGTTAGGTAAGTAGACAGAACCCTGTATTACTTTCCTAATTTTAGGCACCCTCTATATCTAACCCGAAGCCCTCCGTGAACCTTAGTGTCCGTGGAGGGCTTCTTATTTGAAGCGAGGCTGTAGTATCGCGTAGGCAGAAAAGGGATGGCTCGAAAGTGAGCGATCGCACATTCACCTGTAACAACGATCACAAAACGTCCATCGGAATTGATAGGCAGCCCGCTGTTTCCCTACTCAGAACAAACAAAACAACGTTCATCCACCCCCTCGGAGTTCCAACACCCACCGACACACTCACACACCTATAAGGACTTTATCTATGAAACTCACTCATCTTGGTGCATCCTACACTCCCTCTGCCCAGACTATCGAAACCATCGAAACCAATACTGAGCTGTCCTTTATGGGTCGCACCTTCAAAATGAGAGCCCCCAAGGCCATGCCTGCTCAGTCTGCTGCTCGTAGCCTCACCTATCGCGGCATTCGCTACAGCGCCTAAGACCAAATTCCAACGTTCGATACAGCACAGTGAACGGCCTCTGACAGCAGTGTCAGAGGCTTTTTTATTGGGCTTTGAGCAACCTGTGATGCTGGTCACTTAGTTTACTCAGCCAATCTCAGAAACCCCTTAAGCAACCTTCAGTTATCGGTCAGATAGCGTTCAGCTAACCCCAGCATTCTTGTAATCAATGAAGTCAATCACCGATTCCTAAAGGAGCTTTAACCATGAAACGCACACTGCTTTCCACCTTAACCGTTCTCGTTGCGACAGCTGCCATTACACCCGTTGCCTCCGCCGTTGAGCCTGCTAACTTCAATATCCAAGAAGCCCGCCTCGAAGCCCTCGACCGCCGCACTAAGAATTCCGTTCACAAGCTGCGCCTTGAGCACCTCAACAACCAGACTAAGGCCATTGAAGATATCCAAGCGGCTCGTTTGGAAGCATTGGATGCTCGAACTAAAGCTATCGACAACATCCAGGAAACTCGGCTAGATGCCCTGGATGCTCGTACTAAGTCCGTAATCCGCTAACAGATTAAACTCTCCTACACACACTCCAAGCCTCTGCCGACAAGGTAGGGGCTTTTTTGTGGAAAGTGGGATAGGGAGAAAGGGAGATCGGCATATTGCGGCTCCCCTGCCCCCATGCTCCCCTACTCCTAATCTACTCGTACTCGACGGGTCAAAATAGCCATCACCTCATTGGGTCGACCGGTTGCCAGAGGACGGCTCCAGTCGTTGGGTTCGGCATAGTTGAGTTTGAATAGGGTAGCAATGGTATTTTGCACAGCGTTTAAAGGGCCAAGCAGCATCAGTCGTACATCCTCGTACTGATGCTCGGGTAGGCCATCGGCAGGCGGATCGGTTGGCGCACCTGCACCCTGGGTTGGGTCGATAAACATGGGCTCTGATCTCCATATGGATAACGGGTAGGAAACCAGAGCGCATAAAGTAGCCACCCCGTGTGTATATGCAATCCGGGGTGGCAACAGGTACCATAAACCTGCGCTCCCAGGTTGTCGCCGCAACGTGGGGGTGAAGCCGCCGGTTTGGTGTTACCAGCACCAGCCGGTGGCGCTAAATTATGTGCTCTGTAGTGGGGTCGGTGAGGACCTTAGGCATAGGGTATACATTGAGGATCTGCCTAGTCAAGGGGGTAGGGAAATTGGTATTTTGGGCGTTCTGAAATGGTTAGGGCAGATTTCTGATCGATTTTATAGGGTTTGAGTTACTTTGCTTGACGATTCGTGGGGGTCAGGCGATCGCTGAAACCCTTATTTTTTGGTTGAACCCCACGAATGCATTGGCACATAAGAGCTTTAGACGTTTTCCACAGGTGGTAATTGCAAATGATTCTTAAGTATTTGGGAATGAGCTTGCCCCCTACGAAAAGTGGGGTCTATAATGCTCTCAGAGTAAGGGTTCTAGGACCCGGCCCTCATGACTTCTCTCGAAGTCGAACTAATGGAAGCTTTACAGTTTAAAATCCACCAGTTCGGGGAGTGATTTTCCTCATGACTTCTCTCGAAGTCGAATTAATGGAAACTTAACTCGGGTTACGCGCACATGGCGTAAACCAAGCTCATGACTTCTCTCGAAGTCGAACTAATGGAAACGCAAGCTTTGTGAGATTTCAGTTACTGCAGAGTTATGCTCATGACTTCTCTCGAAGTCGAACTAATGGAAACCGGCGTCTTGCTCCGTTGGCTTTATGTTTGTTACAAGACGGTGAAGTAGAATCCGGCACACTTACCTACCAGGAGTTAGATCAACAAGCTCAAAATATTGCAGCCTATCTGGGGCAGCGGGTGAATGTGGGGGATCGTGCTCTGTTACTTTACCCATCTGGGTTAGAGTTTATTGCCGCGTTTATGGGCTGTCTATATGCAGGTGTGGTGGCAGTCCCAGCCTATCCCCCCCGACGTAACCAAGACCTGCCATAAAAGCGGTACCGCTCGTCCACAACAGACCACCGACAGGTGAATCATACAATAGCGATTCCACAGCACTGTCGTATCCAACGCCAGATACAGTTAATGAGACTGCCAGTGAGTGAGTGCTAACAAAACCAGAGGTAGATACAATCCCTTGATATCGATGACTCGATTCATGAAAAAGCGAGACCATCGACGTTCAAAGCTTTGAGCCTGAGTTGTCCGACTGGGGACATACGGCTCCCAAGCGGCGGGGTTAAGTTGGCCACTACAGATGAGCGCACTGACCATCCAAGCCAACGTTTTCAAATGCCGAAAGTCTTTATAACAGCTGTGTTGACGTAAGAAGGTGAACAATTGATCATACAGTTGGGTCGAGGGTGACATGCATCTCAAGCTTAATGCCCGATATGAAAAGAGTATTTTTAGTAAATCATACAGTTGGGTCGAGGGTGACATGCATCTCAAGCTGATGGTTTGGTATTTTCAGCTTTGCATGCGCTTTGCCCATTTTCTGGCTGACCCTTATGTATGCTAGGTTATAGGCATTTATGTCAGGCAGGCAGGCGTGTGGGTTTAATTTACGAAAGTTAGTCCGTTTCTTTCTCAAGAATCCAAAAAATTAGTTTCCAGTCGGAGCCTGCTTTGAGGTTTTTCAGGGACGACTATCTAAAGGTCGAGGTGATTGACTTTTGTTGTGGATAAACGGATACCATGCCTGAGGCTGTTAGGTATGTTTGGCTTTCCTGAGTTAATAAGAGCTTTGTCAGACTTTTTCCGATTGCTGATCGGGTGTTGTCTAGAGGATAAACAATGGCCAGGGGATAGGCCAAGGGATAGGTGCGTTCTCGAATGACATGTTCATGGGGAAAATAACTGCCTTTGCGATCGCACAAATCACTTTCCGGCGTGACAACTGCCCCTGTATCAAATATCAGTGGTGCTGTAGCCTGACGGTTTTTCTCAAAAGCAAGAGGATATACGGCACACTGACCAAAGACCTGGCTTAGGGGAGCGATCGCGATACTGCCGGTGTCATTGCTTTCGAAATCCTGCAAAATGCGACGGAACATTGGCAGCATTGGCAGAGTTTCGGCGGCAGACTGGCTTTTGTTAATTAATGCGTTAGCCTCTGGTCCATTTTCTCTATCAGCAACAAACAGCTGCTGAAAAATCTCTTGATTGGTCTTATCGTCGGGCCAATAACGTTTGACAGCTAAGTTTACAGGACTTAGCTTGTCCCAATTATTGATTTCGTTAGTATATAATTTCTCTAGCTCGGCTATGGTCATCTTGCCTCGCAGGGCTGTTGGTAAGCTGTCATCTCTTTTAGAGTAGCTAAATGCCACAATGGGTACCAGGCTATCGTAGGCGATGATGGTAGCCGTTACATCAATAGGTAATTTTGCGAGCATGGGTACGATAGCAAAGTCAGCTTGATCCGTTCGAACTGCTGTAATTGCATCATCTATCGATGTATTTGCAAGATTGGTCTCATCGTCATTTTTGGGATGATATCTCTTAAAAAAGAGCTTAGATTGTTGTTGGGTGATCTGGTCTAACAGCCCTGATGTGTTATCAATGATGGTGGTGCGGTCCTGACTATTTGGTGTGGGTTGAAACAGTGGTTGCCAATAGGCCGAATCTGGGATGGCATAGGTATACTCACCTGAGGGAATACCGTCCACATCTTTGAGGCAACAGGGAGAGGGGACACGTTGTGCAACCTGTGCGCGTTGAGATCGCCATAAGAACCACCAAACTAGACCACCTAGGGCAGTTAATGCTAGAAAGCTGAGCAAGGGCCAGGGCATAACTCGCCGGTACCATGGCTTTTGAGTAGGCAATATTTCTGCTGCTCGTTTCTCAATCTGATTAATGGCTGGCTTGGGTGGGAGTTTGAGTAATTCATTACGGGCTATCTCAGCACTCTCAAAACTGGACTCAATGCCAATTAACTGACAAATAAACTGTTTTAACTCTTTATCGATAGCCTTGGGCCAGTGGCGATTAAGTCGAGGATTAAGGAGATAACCATGATCATCTACGGTAGTGCCATGTAGTATCCAAAATGCTACTTTCCCAAGGGATTGTAAATCATCTTGAGTACTCAGTTCATCCTGGGCACCTAAATCACCCCGTTCGAGGCTGGCCGGGTCAAACAGATTGGTCCAGATATGAAAGTCGGTAAGATAGACAAATCCCTGGGGAGGACTGTCATTTGTATTGGCAGCCCATAGCAAACTATTGAGATTTAGATTACCGTGAATGACGCCCTGTTGAGCCTGACCAGTAGGTACGGCGAATCGTTGTTGGTGTAAAAAGATAAGGGTTTGGAGAGCCTGGTTCAGCAGGTCTCGTACCATGGAATCGTTAAAGGGACCATGGCGAGCGCAGTACTCATTTAGGGTGGCGGTACGATTGAAGCCAAGGGTGATTAAGTAGCATCGATCTCCAGATTGATCGACAATGGTATCAAAAGGGTCAACAATTCTAATATCTTGGGAGCGCCCATCGGCCAGGGTAATGCCAGCAAGGCCAAGGAACTGTTCTTGGTAGTTTCGTTGTTCTTCCTGATTAAAATATCGTGAGGGTAGAAGAAATTCTTGAATAATAATGGGATCTTCGGTGTCTAGGTTAATGCCCTCGTAAAGGCGGCTAATGCCTCGGCGACCCAGAGGTTTAATAATTTCATATTCACCTCGTTTGCCGATAAGGTGTTGTTTTGGGGCGAGCCATGCAGGAAAGTAACATTGAGTACAGATGAGGCTAGTGGGTTCGCCAGGCTGGCTAATATGTTCTTGACAGGTGAGGGGATCGCCTTGGGTACAGCGGTATTGACGATAGTAGGGTGGCAGGGGTTGAATGGTATCTTGTATCTCTACGTTCTCGGGGAGAGGTTCTTCTGGTAACACCTCTGGTTTAATCTGCTCTAGAGCGGTCTGGAGCCAACTCACCGTCATCAGGTATTGATACTGTGATATGCGCTGAGATAACGGCAACCTGCGTAAGTGGCGTCGGAGAATGGTGGTTGCTACAGGATTTAGGATCATTTAGCCATCCTCAGTAAATAACAGATATTGTTCCAGACGATAATGGGTCCCTAAGAACCACTTATTATAGAATCGATCTCCTTTTAAGAAATATCTATACCCAATCCAATACTTCCGTATCTGTTAATGGTTTATCTAACTTTGCATACTTATCATGGGTGGCCTGCAAAATAAGGGATCAACAATTCGAGTTATTTAGCCATCTTCAGATACGGGTAGGGTGTGTTAGCGATACTTCGCGTAACGCACCAATTTGTTTTGGGGCTTTGGTTGTAGAGATTGATTGTGGAGTGAGGAGAGGATCGTCGGGAGCGAAATGGGTTGAAGCGGTGCAATGTATTGCACCCTACCGGGCTACTACAAAATGCGACGTAACAATTGAGCTAAAAAGCGTTTTAATGATTTTTTAGGTTTTGTTATGAGCTTTCAGGAATCGTGCCTGTCCAATTTCACCCTACAGTCCTTTTCGTTTGGTTCGGGACGGATTCCACCGAGATCAGCCGAAGTGAATCTCGACGCTTCCCTTCTTCAGGAGTACTAGCTCCGTGATCGTCTTGATCCCAATGAGGTGACCCCGGTCGTTGACAAGGAACACACCCGCCTTGACATTGGGGGTCGCCAACAGCACGAAGAAGATCGGATCCTTGGGGGTGAACTTGAGGTCGCCGTTGCCTCGATCCTTGCGTACCTGCCGGATGATTGGCTGGAGGGTCTTGTTGACTACGTGATCGCGGATCAGTGTCTTTACCTGTGGCTTCTGTTTTGCAACTTTCGCTGCCTCCAGCAACTGGTGGTAGATGACTTCGTTGTTGGTCAGGGGCTCCTTTTCTTCTGACTGGGCTCGATAGTTTGATGAGGCGACAATCGTTCCAGACGGGAAGTAGAAATAGTTCTGGTAGTGGCCAGTGTCCTTAAGCAGTCGATTGAAGTACGTGTCTTTGAAGCCAGTCTTGACGACAACCTTGATGCCCCACTCTTTGGTTACGGGGTCTATAGCGTTATCTGGCTCCATCTTATCGGATTTGTACTGCTGCCATTCTTTCCTTGGCTTAGACAATTTATTTTTGTGACCCATGCTCGCGTAGAGCGCCTTGCCTTGGTTTACCATCTTGGTATAGCTTTCTTTCGTGGTTTCTGGTCTGGGATTGACGCCACCCTGGACGTTCCGCTTAGCGTCGCGCGCCAAGGCGGAGTCAGTCAACCCTAGCCAGCCTTCCTGGAGCCATTGTAGGTATGGTTTCTTCTCGCTTTTAGTTAAGTTGTCTTGGTAGAAGAGCAAATCCTTGCCCTCGACACAGAACCACGTCTTATTGTCGATCGGCTTGTCCCATTTCATGAGCTTACCTTCAGTATCTTTGCCTTCATAGGGGACCCACTTGCGCTGGATAGGCCCTCGCCTGGCGGACATTGATGCTCCTAACGCTTCTGTCGGTTTTCGTTGCACAGGTTCTGCCGACGTAGCATTAGAAAACGACCCAGGTGGGTCAGGAATAGCCTCGCGCTTGGCCATAAACTGATTCGAATCTCCTGTGCTGATTTCCGCTTGCCCGTTGTTCCCTTTGAATTGCGTCGCCAACTGGTCGGCGTGACGGAGATTGTTTTCAGCGGTTTCTTGCAGTTTCTTGAGATGAAGGGCAGCGGAGCGATTATCCACAAATCCAAAACATTGCTTCACGTCACTTTTCTTCTGAGCAACAGAATTGGCAACCGCCTGACTCTTATTCCCTCTTTTTTTATCTACTTGTGCATACATATCTCAAACCTTGTTTGAATTTCTATTTAATGGTTGTTATAGGCTTCCCTCATTGCCTATAACATGGCCGGTAACCGTCACTATTCCGTTTATTTCTACTATGTCATTACTCAAAAGGTGCACATATACCGCCGATTTAGCGGTATATGTGCACCCCTCCTTCCCTCCATCACCTCCAGCATAAACTTCAAGCTCTCCCTCCCGTTGACATAGATTCTGTGTAAATTTCCAACGTCACTAAACGGTGACGCCCTGTTCTCAACATTTTCACCCATTCATTTTACTTATCACCTTCCCCTTGTCCCTCCAGACTCAACGCCTCCAAAGTCTCCTGCGCCAACTCATCCTCCGGATTCAACGCCAACGCCATTTGTAAATCCATCATCGCATCCTCATGCTCTCCTAGATGAAACCGTGCCACCCCTCGCCCCGTCAAAGCACCGGCATATTTCTCATCCCTATCCAGAACTTCATCGTAGCTCTCAATCGCCCCACGATAGTCCTTCAATGCCGACTGAGCTGCTCCCCTGTTATACCAAGCCTGGACCGAATCATCATTTAGATTTAGAGCCTCTTCTGCCGAGACTATAGCCTCCTCATAATCCCCCAACTCCCACAAAACCAAACTGCGATTTGTCCAGGCCCAATCATTCCAAGGGTTTAACCCCAACCCCCGGTTATAGGCTTCCAATGCTTGGAGATATTGTTCTTGTGCCCGAAAAATTAACCCACGGGTAAACCAACCATGGTCATAGGTCGCATCAATGGCCAAAGCCTGCTGATTTGCTTCTAAAGCCCGACCATAATCCTTTAAATACCAATAAACAATACTCCGTTGGTTATAAGCCTCCACATATCTCGGATCTATTCCCACCGCCCGATTAATCGAGGCCAGGGCTTCGTCATATTTACCGGTACCCGTTAAGGCAATGCTGCGCTCATGCCATGCATTAGCAGGGCTATTCTCTCCCCAGTCACTATCCCCTGCCAATGCTGCTTCGCAAGCGGTTAAAGACTGTTCATATAGTTTCCCTTGTTCTTTCACCTCGGCGTCCACCGCTAACCGATTTAAAGCCATACATTGGCCCAACAACGCGTCTGCAAAATCTGCCTTGATACCTACGGCCTGTACAAAGGAAACCAACGACTCTTCAGTCTGCTTGAGCTGTGCTAATACCTGTCCCTGGGCCACCCAGGTTACGGCACTCATGGGATCCAGATTGAGGGCCTGGTCATAGGCAGCAATTGCCTCATTATATAGTTCCAACTGGGTATGGGTTTTTCCAATGGTTGTCCACACCATAGCCGGACTAGCTTCGCCCCAGTCTTGATTGACGCCCAATGCTGCATTGCATGACTCTAGTGCTAGAGAGGCCTGTTGCAATGCAAAATGGGCGTCACATTTACGGGCCAAAGCAAAGGAATACTCGGGTTCTAACAGTAGCGTGCGTTCATAAGCCACCAGTGCGCGCCCATACTCTTCTTCTTGGGCCAGAATGACACCGCGATATAACCAGGCAAGGGCCGGATTCTCATTACCCCAGTTACCATTGATCCGCAGGGCCTGATTACAATGATCTAAGGCAGTTTCGGTTTGTTTGAGGGCGCTATAGGCAACACACTGATAGGTAATGGCTAGCGAATGTTCTGGGTCGAAGAGTAAGGCCCGATTGGCTGATGAAATCGATTCTGGATATTTTTGAGTATTGAGTAATATACTACTATGTAGTACCCAGATGTTGGCATCTTCAGGTTCGAGGGCAATCGCCTGTTCACAGGCCATCAGCGCTTTAGCATATTCTTCTTTTTCTTCTTCTTCAGCAGCCTTATCCTCTGCCGCACTAATGTGGAGTTGACAAAGATCCTGCCAGTATTCAAAATCTTCAATCGCTTCTCCCAATGGTGATTCCTGCGCCCAAGCAACAGATAAGCATAGACAGCTTACTGCCACTGACATTGCACAGCAAGTGGCACTACGAAGCGTAGCCAAACCTGTTACAAACCTGAGTTGCAGTAAATTGGACATTGGGTAAAAGTCTATAGTTTGAACATATTGTAAAATGCCTGGGCTATGCTGAGGGGCGTATTATTAACGATAATTATATCTTTCTCACTAAATAAAAGAGTTGACAAACCCTATGCCACCAATCGATTACTTCCCCCCTCTTGGGATGGGCTCTGGGTGGGGTTACCGCTGGCTATATCGACTGCGTACCTGTTTCGCATGGCGCAATGCTACATCCAAAGAGTAACGTTTATCTCCTGTGCTCCGATACTGTAATTTCTCTGTCTCCAGCTGTTTTACCTGATCTGCCAAACTTTGTTCGCGACTCACCACCACCGTTGCCATATCGTCAAATACATCGGCCAGGATACTAAACTCATCCGGACGCTGCCTCACATCTGCCAGGGTTTGAGGATCAAACTGATGTTGTTTAATATCATCGGCAGCCTGGTTTAGCTTTTTAATGGGGCGAATAATATACATTGCGCCTACTAACGCCAGCAGTGAGGCAAGCACGGTAATAACAACTCCGATTAATAGTGCCTTTCGGACAATGCCATTGATGGCCCCCATATAATCCTGCTGAGGAATGGTGACTACAATCAGCCACTTAATGTTGATATCTTTATCTCCAAGGTAGTTGACACGAACTAGATGTTTTTTCCCATCAATATTAAATTCACAATTGTCATTCCTTAGGTTATTTATTTCTTCATTAGAAAGGCTGTTTGAATTACAATTTGGGTGTCGAAGACCGTTGTTGTTATCCAGAATATAGTCTGCTGTTTCTCTAACTAACTTATTTGTACTTTCTTTAGCACTAATGGTGTTATTTCTTCCCGACTGTTTTACAAATAGATCCTCGTCCTCAGGGGTGGCGATAAGTTCTCCTGTAGACTGCTGATCATCTACCATTTCTAAAATAAATGCCTGACCTGATTTGCCCACATTTAATTCTTTAAGAAAATTACTCAGGGAATTGAGCTTGATGTCAATTCCAAAAACACCTTCTAGATTCCCGGCTTGATTATCAATGGGAATTGACCGAGTCAAGACTAATTCGGAGGTTTTTTTATCGTTATAGACTTCTGCCCAGATGGCTTTTCGAGCTTTTTCAGCAGCTTTATACCAGGGGCGTTCCCGTCGATCGAAGCTGGTGGAGTCTGGCTGGCTGGTGGCATGCTTTCCGGCTTCATTGGCATAAAAAAGGTTGGCAATATTCTCACTCGTTTGTGTCGTTTGGAAGACTTCTCGAGTTTCCTCAAGATAGTTGGTGAGTGTAGCCATATCTTGAATGTTAAGGACCTCACTATTGACCTCAGCCACTAACATTTTTGATGCCACGATGGATACTTCAAGGTATCTGATGACTTCTGTCTGGATGTTATTTGCAACCTCTGTAGTGATTTGGTTGACGGTTTCTTCAACGGCACTTCGGCCACTTCTATAGGCGAACCAACCCGTTAGAGCAATGCCAATGATTACTGGAGCAACAACCAATAAAGGCAAAATCCATCGGATGGAAATAGCCGGTCCTTGGGAGGCGCGGGTTGGCGATTCCCCGTAGGATTCGAATGGAAATGGCTCTAACGTTGACATGATTTTTCTAAAGATGTTGATAAATTATGATGACCAATGCAGATCGTTAAACGTCAGTCGAGAATCACTCAAATTGGGGAGGTAGTTCCACAGGAGAAACGGTTCCTGGACGAGAGCGTACTGGTGGTCCGCTGCTCTGACCAGCCTCTCCTCCACCCTCGCTGGCACCATCGGCAGCCTGGT
Organism: Leptothoe sp. LEGE 181152; assembly: GCF_032906605.1. NCBI lineage: Bacteria > Bacillati > Cyanobacteriota > Cyanophyceae > Nodosilineales > Cymatolegaceae > Leptothoe > Leptothoe sp. LEGE 181152. Next base: position 108,146 of record NZ_JASATU010000016.1, on the reverse strand, counting down.
CGCCATCCTCAGTATTAACAATGATGGTGGGGTTTTCAGGTGTGGGATCATAGGTGGTAATGGTGAGCGATCGCGTTAGTGATTCTCCGGCTGAATTGGTTACCTGTAGTGAAAAGACATTTTTACCGGGGTCAGGACTTAAGGGCACAAATAAAGTTCCCTGGGTTTCCACATTGCCTGGGGCGGGCATCAACATCACTTGAGTTCCTGGATTATTTTCCACTTCCCACCCCAATACAATTTCCATGAGGCCCTCCCCTTCGTCAACAGGTAATAAATAGTCTGCTTTCTCGGCCAGGATAGGGTCTCCATTAAGGGTAAACTGAATCACCTGAGGTGGCCTTGCCTGTACTTGAATAGGATCTGTGGTGGCTAAAATCGGTTCTTCTGTGGAGGATGTTGTTTTGGGAATAGCACCCAACTCGATGGTGTGGGCTCCAGCTTGCTTCAGGCCTGTTGGCACGTTGCTACACGCTAAAATACTGTTTTGGTTAATGTCGCAAAAATCTTCTAGTTCATCGGGGATACCCTCTTGAAAATCAAATATTTGGGGAGGCAGTGCAACGGCTTTTTGGGCATCTCGCACAATTAGCCGCAGGCCCATAAGTTGTTCGGGATGGCTGATGTTCCAGTTTGCCCTGACAATATAGGGATCTTCTTCGAGCGATGGTAGTGGCTTGCGATCGCTACTGTCTGATTCGTTAGCTGATCTACTGGTCGCTTCATCAGTGTCTGCATTACTCGGAACAGCTGTGGCAGCGGTCTGATTATCCGAAGGCTGAACCGGGGGGGCTTCCACATAGTTCATTTGGGATGGCACCAACTCTAAGATGCTGGGTCGTGGGATGGGTGCGATCGCAACAAGAGGAGCCTGGGCCTGGGTGGGGGTGGCATTGCGTCCAGGTTTAGGAATCACATTGAGAATAAATTGGTACTCTCCGGCCCGTCTAGCATCGGTGCGAACATTGCGACAGGTCAGAGACTGTCTCCGTTCGATGCAAAAAGATTCCAGTTCTGGCGGTAAGGTTTTACCACTCAGGTCATAGATTAGGGGACCACTCAACAGATCCCCCTCCGCCGACTGACCCATAATTTCTAGCTGTTGAATACGGCCAGGGTGGCTAATTTCAAAGCCCACAGACACTGTATCGCCATTAATGGCCTCATAGGCGCTACTTTCGGTGGCAAAGCGTAGTACCTTAGCCTGGGCAGGCGGATGAATAAACAACCACCAGGCCAGCCACATTAAGCCGATAAAGGAGCCAATTAATAACAGGATAAAGGGCAAAATCTGCCACCAGGGGCGAGCCTCCCACATCAGTAGCCCCTGCATTGGGTTCTCGACCAATGGCTTTTTGTCGGGGTCTGTGGCAATGACTTCAAATTGGATGACGCGACCGCCACCAAACAGAGGTTGTTTCCATGGATTTTTGGGTTGGACGATGACCTCACTCACCAGGGTTTGTTGGGGGGCGAGGGTCAGGGATTCTGGTCGGAGGGTATACTCGCAAAGATTTCCACCTTCTAACCCAATCACCTGAAAATCCAGGGTTCTCTCGGTGTTGCCTTGGTTTGTTGTCTGGATGCTGTACAGCCCTGATTGTTGTTGAATGCGGCTGACCAGGGTACGAAAATGGGTGGTTACTTCGTAAAACGGCTCAATCTGTAGATAGAGAACATCCAGTAGCTTAAGCTTAGGATTGTTTTCAGATTTTACCTGGAGGGTGACCAACATGGTTTGGGCCAGAGCCCTAACTGGAGGCGTGAGGGTGAGTAAAATCACCCCTTCCATGTCTGGGTTGAGATCTAACTGGGTTTCAACAACGGCTAAGCCCGGTGTGCGAAATCCTTGAGGATAATTAATGGTGACCCAGTCTTCGGGTAGGTCGGGGCAAAACAGTCGAAACCGATCGACCCGATCTGAACGATTGTAGACATATACTTGAAACTGGAGGGGGTTGCCGGGAAGCACCTTGATGGGTTTGAGGTGGGTAGTGACCGGTTCCACCGCAAAGGTGGGTGTGTTCTCCTGGGGGCTTTCCTGGGAGGGGGGCAGCACGTTTAAATGATGTTGATAACGGTGGGGCGCTTTCCCAGGATAATGTGCTGGTGCGTCCACCACTAGCCAATAGTGATAACTGCCTGTCAGGGCGTTGGGGGGGACATCAAAGTGAAAGGTGACGTCTTCTCGTTCCCCTGGGTCTAAGGCTAGCTGAGTTTGGGTAAGGGGACACCAGGGATGAATGGCGACGGGTAACTCATCTAGGAAAATGTCAATAACGGCACTTTTATCTCCTTGATTGCTAATGGTAACGTTGATGTCAAAACAATTCCCTGGGAGTACCTGGTCCTGTCCGGATGACGAGATTACCACACCAATTGGATCGGTGGTAGATTCCTGTTGAAGGGCGACTGTGGGCAATGCTGCCATTGGAACAGAATAGCGAGTCATGGCGGAGGGAAGGGGGAGGTAATATTAAAAAGTAACGAGTAGCGAGTATGGATCTTAGGGGCAGGCGGGGTTGTCGGCTTTTGTTTGGCGCAGATTGACTTGATGGGTGTCGCTGCCACTGACAATGGCTAGTGTGTTCTCCTTTTGGGCAATATCGACGCTGTTGATGGGTTTTGAAAACTTGGCAATTTGTTTTTTGTCCATTACTAAACCTGAAGGGTTGAGACGCCACAGGATGACTCGACCATCGGCACCGCCGCTGACGAGATAACAGGCATCTTGGGTGAGGGCGATGGCATTGACGGGACGCTCTTGGTGACCATCTGTCCACTGGTCGGTGGGTGAACAATTGGCATTGTCGGTCCAGCACTGGTTAAGATTCCAGAGACTAATGCGACCCTGGTTATCGGCAACTGCCAGGCGCGTTGGCTTATTGTTAGCGGTGTCTAGGCTGGTAATGTAATTGTCTTCTTGACCTGTAGCATAGGGGATAGAGCTGATTTGGTCAGTTTGGGGATCCCATAGCTTGAGCTGATTGCGGCGACCGCCAATGACCAGGGCTAAGGGATCTTCCGGTGCAGGTGTTTTATTGAAGAGGATCCCTTGCTCAGGGGCAAGGCTTGTGGGGGCCATGGCCTGAACGGCAAAGTTAAACTGTTGTTGTTGAGCCGGTGTCGAAAGTCTAGGGCGATTGTCTAGGTCTGGTAGATACCAGCGTAAAACTAGCCCACTACCGTGGGCGCTAAACAAACTGCGGGAATCAGCGCTAAATTGTAGGTCAAAGACGCGATCGTCTGGCTGGAAGACCATTGGTTTATTGGTTTCCGCGAGTAAATCCCACAGTTGAATTTCTCCATTTTCTAGCCCAGCTGCCAGAATATTATTGTTACGAGGACGGTAGTGAACGACTCGCACCGCCTTTTCTTGCATTGCTTTGTTCGGGGGCAGCTTATTTAACCGTTGGAGTTGACTCTTTCGGAGTTGGCGAAAGAGCTGCCAACGGCCAATGGTATTGTCATTGGAGCCGCTAATGACCATGCTGGCTTGCCCGTCAAATTGCACGCTATTAACGGGGCCTTTATGGTCAGATAAATGTTGGTAGAACCACCTTAGACCTAGTGCCATTAAGAGCAGTCCTAAACATTGCAGCCAAAATGGAACTCTAGGGGGGACCGCAAGCCGAATCTGGTGTTCCGGAGGGTCAACGATAGTTTCTTGCAGTTGGGGGTGGAGCTGAAACTGTTGTCGGCGTCGCCATCCCCACCAGGGGACCTTGGGTTTGATGTTTAAGGCCAGGGTGGTGACTTCTCCAGGTTTGAGATCAACCTGAGATGGTCTTAGGTGCAGGCAATGGGGGGTGGTGCGAGCTGGGGTGGGAACGGTGCGTCGTAGGAATGACTGCAATCGCTTGAACCAGGGGATATCGATGCGGTTTATGTTGAGTCTGACGGACTGTACTACATTGCTGGCGTTGTCCAGGGTGATTCTGTAGGTTTTGGATTTAGAGGCTTTGGTAGATCTGGATCGGGGGTTATGGGTGGGAGAGGAAGGGAGGTGCGATCGCACCTCCCACAGCTCAACGTCATCGACCTCATCCATCTCCCTAGGGTCTTTATGCAGCTTGGGATTCACCGTTGCCAGGTCACAGTCAAAGAGCAAAGAGCCCACGGGTAACACGGTCAAGGTAGCCGCCTGCTGTACCGGCTGAGCCTGAATTTGACGCGCCTCCACCTGAAACCCATAGTCTCCGTGGATCGCTTCACTGAGATCGGGCAGTTGGCAGATAAATAACAGCTCAGATCGGCCCTGGGGCGGCAGCTGTAGCCGTCGTTTATGGCCATCAATTAACCAGTTCTGGTTTAAACCCGTTAGCTCTACTTGCAGGTTGGCCGTATTACGCTGACAGTTTTTAATCACTACCGGAATATCAATAAGCTCCCCTGGTTTGCCCTGAAATTCCGTTGTCGCCATGGAGATTTCCAGGGGAATACTGCCTGGGCCTTTAACCTCTAAATTGATACTTTGTCGATCTTTTTCTCCCAATTCTAAACAGGTGACATTCACATTGAGCTTCATCTTGCCAGTGAAGCCACCGGCAATGGGGGGCAAAGCCAAGAGATTAACAATAAAATTAGCCTGATCCCCGGCTGGAATCTTGGCAGAGATATCCGGCGTCAGGCGATACCAATCAGGGCTGGCATTAGGCCTAATGCCAGGTGCCGATAGCTCCAGGGTAAAGGTGGCAAAACGATTACTGAGATTATTGACCATCACCTCAAACTGGTCATGGCCGTCGCCAACTTGAAGAGACTGGGTAGATAGCTGGGTCAAAATCTGGGTAGCCATGGGTCTTAGACCGGTTGAGAACGAGGGGATGAATCGGCCATCAGCCACTGGTGGAGCTGACGATGACGGGCAGCAAACGTAAGGAGATTAACGCCAAATTCCTGGGCCGCACGAATCTCTTCTCGATCGAGATATAGGTCATCATTGGCACCCCAGGCCTGGAGTAATGGCCCCATTAACAGCACCACCCCACCCCAGCGATATAGCCCAATGGGCCGCCGCTGCACCGTTGGCAAATGGCTAAAGTGAAAGGGCTGGGTCTGCACCAGGGAAAACTCTCCCTGACGCACCCTATCCGCCGCTGTTGCTGTGCTAACGGTGGCTGACAGTCCTTCAATCTCTAGAAATGTATGAATGGGTGCGGCCAGGTTAGCCACTTCGTCGGCAATGCAAGTTTGCAGGGTACTTAATTCTGCTTGAGCACTTTCTCGCAATGATGGAGCACTGTGGGCGGGGGTAGCGGCGATGGCCTGCTGCAGTTCTAGCTCGGCCTGATACAGGTCCAAGACATCATGATCCACAATTGCCTCGATGAGCAACACCCCGCCCTGCTTTAGGTAGTCAGCCAGCCGGTGCTGATGGGGACGGGGTGTACGACAAAACTCATCGTAGTCAATGTAGCTGAGGTCCCCTGTTAGGGGGGTATCCACCATGTGCCCCTGGAGTCTAGGGGCGAGGCTCGGTAAGGCGGCAAATAACGCCTGAAACTGAGCCACATTGTTAGACGAGGATGACCATAAATCGACTCCACAGGTGAGGGATGAACGAGCCTGAACCGGTTGGCGATGACGTAAATCTAGCTGATTAACATCAGGGGAAAAGACATTGTCTGGGTTAGTGAGCGCCTGTAACCCTGGCCCCAATCGTACCCGACAAAGCTCTACCTCATCTGCCTCAGCAGGCACATCTTTTTCAATAATCTGAAACGCATCCTGAACGATTTCTGCTTCCATTTGGGAGGCCTGTTCCGAATGCTTGAGCACAATATAAATTGTGGTTTCTTCGGTGGGCTGGGCCGACAGATAACAACTCTCAGGACAAGAGACAACAATGGGGTTACCCTGGCCATCTATCGCCAGCCCTGGTTGAATCGTCAACCATCGCGGATGGCGATAGCGACTGGATGCTTGCTCTGGAATCTCAGCTACACACACCCCCAGGCCATCGACAATACCTCCCTGGTGTAGCGACTGATAGTGGATGGTCTGACGGGTTTGATGGTAGCTGTGGGCCACCTGCCACAGGTTGGCCGTAATCAGTAAACCGTCGTTGACGTGGAGACGTTGGAGGGGTTGGAGGGGCATGGGGGAGAGGAAGTAAAAAGTAAAAAGTAAGAGGTAGGAGTGAGAGAGTCTGATTCACTACTCGCTACTTGTTACTTTTACTTCAACTACTGTCCACCCCAGCTTCAATCACAAGATCGTAGCTACAAAAGGCAGGCTTTTCCTGGTCAATGATGGTACGAATTAAGGATTCATCCAGGGGATGGTTCTCGGGGGGGCGTAGTCGTACAGAAAAGTGACAGGGACGGCTGCCTCCTAAGATTGCTGAGGTGCCGATGACGGCTTGGCCCAATACATGGCCTGGGCTAAAGGTCTCGTGGATGCCAATGGCTTTTTGGGATTCGTCGGGAATATGTTCATCCAGGGGCAAGCCGCTGGCCAGGTGTAGATAAAACCGTAATCCTCGTCGGGTGCCACGCCATCGGTAAATCTCCATGGCGTAGCGAATTAGCATCCGTTGTTGTTCCAGGCTCAGGGGCACCTGAAATGACCAACCCACCCAATGGGCCAAAAACGGCAGCATCGCGCGCGGGGCGGTCAGTGGATCTAGATAGGCCCACAGGTGGTCCAGAATATCAACGGTGGGTTCAAAGGTGGTCTCAAAGATTTTGAGAAATCGACCGACAATATCGGTGCGGCGGTAAATATCGGGTAAAAGGTCTAGATATTTACTGGGGGGACGTACTAAGAGTTGAAAGGGGGTGAGATGTTCTTCGGCATCACCCCGTTGGGAACTGGCGGTGACTTTAAGTTGGCCTTTGTAATCTAAGCGTAGGGGTAATTGACTGGGGGAGAGGGGGCGTTCAAAAAAATCCGTTGGACTAACAAAGTAAAATACCGTCTCCATTTGATGGTGCGCAGGCAGTGTCGAGCCTTCTGTGTGAATCTGGCACCAGCCTGAGGGAATATCTCCCATGATCGTAAACTGAAGTGTGAGGTTCGCGTCCCCTCGATTTTTTATTCGTACCACCAACTCATTGGGTTCTCCTGGTTGTAGCTGTAGCTGGGTTGTGAGGGAGGATGGCAGGGGGCGGGGAGTGGCGATGCGAGACAATGTGCTAGAGGGGGAAAAGCTAATTGCCGAGCTAGAGGCAAGATCTGGTTCCTGCAAGGGCACCAACTCAAGGTCGATCATGCGTCCAGTTTGGGTCTGTGCCATGGTACGTCCCCCTAACGAATGACCCTAATGGTATGGCCAGTAGACAGCTGAGCGTCGTTCCAGGAACAGATGAGACCCAGGGGATCGGGGGTGACGACGTTGTCTGGAGCCAGCCGCCGTACCCATTCCGTTTCTTGGTCTGTACTCTGATCTGTACTCTGATCTGTGCTCTGGTCTGCGGCCTGCTGCCGACGTTGTTGTCGAATTTCGTATAGGGTCACTGCGCCCAGATATCGTACCCCGGTCATGGTTTGCAATAGCGTAATGATATCTGACGGATAGACGGGGGTACCAAAGGGCCAGCCTTCTCCCTGGGGGCCACCGGTCAATGGGTTTAAGAATCGATATAGGGCCACCTGCAGCTCCTGTAGTATGGCCTGTTCCGCTTCTGGTGAACTGTAGCTAGGATCCAGAGCCACTTCGGTGGTCACACTCACCCCCACATAATTAGGAGATACAAGCTTTACCTGCAACCCCAGGGGACGTCGTTCGTTGAGATAGTTGAGCACGGTTTGGCTGAGCTCTGGCGTGAGACCCAGCGCTTCGGGGGAAATACCTAGACCCGTGTCAAGGTCCCCCAGGTTGGTTTTGGGCACAACAACAACAGTGATGATGCCAGGTTTGTCGTTGAGTGCATGGGGGCAGAGACTGCGGGCCACAGTGCCTGCACCTGCTTCTAAGGCCAAGGCTTCAAAATCTTCGGCGGTGACGGCGCGATCGCGAGTGCGCAACAATTTAGGTACCCGCAATACGGCGGACTCCAGGGATTCCGCATCAGCGCCATAGAGGGCAGCCCGATAGTTGGTCACAGATGCCACATAGGGTACAGCCGACTTAATCACCCGCAGTGTATTGGCTTGCACATTGCCCTGTTGGCCGCCGCCGGTGCGATAGGCCCGCATAGTCAGCACCGCCCCTCTAGGGGGCACAACCCCATGCTGTCGTTCTAGCAATTGGGGAGAAGCGGCCAACACAGCCGCCGCACCAGAAGCATGGAAAGACTGTTGGTGGGCGCGTAGCTGGGTGGCAGTTTTTAACTGGGCCGGTTCACGGATCAAGGGACCAAACTGGATTAAACCCGTTAGTGAATCTAAGGTGTAGTGGAGATCTTCCGGTCCCGACTCAGCAAAGTCAGATACCTCCTGCCACACTTGCTGTAGACCATTGGTTAAGGTGGCCACCAAAGACTCTGAACCCTGGCGCGGCAAAATCGGCGTACTTTGCAACTGAAACGTTTGTCCCGACTGGCCATTACTTTCCCCCAGCAGTTCATTGTGGATGGTCTCACATTGGTGGGCATTGACCGTGCCCCCCGTGGACCGAGCCGCCACACTAATCAAGCGAGGAGAACTGCCATAGGCCGTTGTTCCTACCATCGGCTCAGTGCAGACACACCGAATCCACCGTCCCCGATGACCAGCAAAGTCTGTGGCTGGAAAATGTTGGGGCAAATGTAAGACAATTTCCCCCTGTTGCACCGCACTGTCACTGCCGGAATTGTAAAAACTAAACCCGTGGGTTTCATCGTCAGTTTCCTGCATCAATATCGTAGAGACCCAGGTCTCACCATTCCAAGCCTCCCAGCGACGGGGCGGTGCTGCGGGCAACAGGCCGGTGGGTGTAGCCGCCTCGCCCTCTACATGTAACGCAACAACGTTGCCGTCTAGCGCCTGGTCAGCATCAAGCACCACATAAAAACAATTGCCAGGTTGGGGCGTGGGGCTAAAAATCTCCTGCTCTGCCCCGGTCCAACGACCGTTGGGCTGGCGAGACCAGCGTACCGACAGGCGATCCTGTAGTGCTGTCGGCTGCAGTTCGTCGGTCTCTGCCGTTAACAGATGACGGATATGGGGTAGCCCCACGGTGAGGGGACCGTCGGTACTAAAAATAATTGCCTCTTCCGTCTCCGTCCGTGCGGTGGCCACGGCCACTGAGGCTGGAATGGTATAGGGCTCTGGCAAACTGGCAGATAAATAAAAGGTAAGTGCCGTCTGTGCCGGTACCGGCGGTTGTAAGCGAATGCCCAGTAATTCTAAAAAAGCAACATAGTGACGTCGCGGCACCTGGTTAAACCGCATCATCATTTGATCCGTCAGCCAGCCAAACAACTCCACCATGGTGATCCCCGGATCACTAGGATTATGGTTGGTCCACTCCGGACAGTAGCGGGGAATGCGCAACAAACATTCTTCCACCAGTTCTTTGAACTGACGGTCGTCAAGGTTGGAGTTGGGGAGCTTTGGGAGGAAGTCGAATTCCATTGTAGAGCTTTAGGGGGCGGGGGAGAGGGGGAGGAAGATTTTTTTCAATTTTTACTTTTTACTGTTCAATTTTTACTTTATTACCCCTCAACCGGAGTGAGATAAAACGGATAAACCAAACTGCGACGATGGTGAGTTTTGCGAATACGATAGTGCACCGTAATCTGTAAACTAGACGCATCTGGCAAAGGATCCGCCGTCACCGCATCAATTTTGATGCGGGGCTCCCATTGTTGTAAGGCTTCACGGGCATAAATTTGAGCCAATAACAAGGTGTCATCGTTGAGGGGGGCAAAAACAAGTTCATGGAGTCGAGAACCAAAATCAGGTCGATAAAGTCGTTCTCCGATACGCGTTCCTAAGATAATAACGATAGATTCTTCCAGGTTGCGATAGTCATGACTTAGCTGAAAACTTCCTTGCTTGGTTAATCGCATGGGAAATCCCCAGCCTTCGCCTAGGATGTGTCGTCGTTTTTGTGACGGGTCTTGAACTGACGCCATAGGGCATGCATCCACTAACAATTACATGGGATATCTCAAAAGGGAATAGGAATAGTACAAAACATAATACTGAGTTATGTAAAGTTTGAATTGATGTTTAACAACTACCTCTCCTTAAGCAGCTACCGTATATACACATCTGGAAGATTATTAACATCGGCAATGGCGGCAATGGCTCCCCTTATTCAAGGAGAACCAGTTATGTCCAAACCAGATAAGAACAAGGATGTAGACTTCTCGCTAACTGAAAAACAGTGACGTATTACAGGATGGCGATTACTTGATTTCGTTTAGAGATTTTTCCTAATAATAGACATGTTTTAGATAACTAGCATTTCTTTTACAGATGTTTTGGAATTGACTCTATTTGATTACCGTTCAGCCGTTAATTGTTAGATAAGTTAAAAAATGGAGAGTGTCTGTAACTTTGAGCGATCAATATTGCAGATATTTGCAACAAAAATCATGGAATCCTGGTTTGTGTGTTGGTATAGTCATGAAGCTTGCTAGTATAACAGTCAGCTACTGCGAACAAATCATCTGTTGCGAACAAATCATCGTGGCTTTGCGCTCATTTCCTTACTAAAATATTTAAAGGAGCCCCCTCTAATATGGCTAAAGAGCAGGTTGTAAAGCTTTATCGTGAAGCTCAAGCGAATCCTAATTTGCGAGATTCTCTTAATTTAGCTCCCAATGCTGAGTCATTTGTGATGATGGCAAATCAACGGGGTTTTTCGTTTACGCTGAATGAATGGCAAGACATGATGCGGTTTTCCGTGGAAGAGCTTGATTGCGAGCTATCGGAGATTCCAGGGATTTAGGACGGGCATGAAACCGTGATATTAACCCCCCATTGAATATTGGCCAATAACCCGAAGGGTGGGCACGACCCATCAATCGTGTGATATGGCCTACAAATAATATCTCTTGCTATTGTTTGTCACTGGTGGTGGGTAATGGTTGGTATTGGTTCCATGCCGAAACGTGTTCCATGGGTGTTACCCATCCTACGGATTGTTCTGTTATAAAACAGCCCGAGGTGATTTTTCTATTTTGTTATGAGTAACTCGTTGGCCATTGCAGCGGTCACTACCACATTGCAGTCTCTGATTAACCATGGTCTGCGCAATGTGGTAGATAGTGCGACGGTGACGGCACAGACCCTGGAAAAGTCTCAGGGCAATGGTGATAGTAATCGGGTGAATCTGTTGCTCTACCATGCGATGCCTAAGCTTGAGCTGGGCCACCAACAGCCGATCCATCCCAGAGCGAAGGTGAGAACGCCGCAGAAAACTGCTGTTGCCCTGGATCTTTATTATTTAGCGGTAGCCTATGGGGAAAATGGTAGCGAGGCCAAAAGCCATGGGTTGTTGGGGCGGGTGATTCAGTTTTTGGCGGATGGCATCACCCTGCACCCAGACGAGATTGAAATCGCGACCGCAAGAGAATTCCCAGATAGCGATTTACATCGACAGATTGAAAAGATTCAAATTACGCCTGTGGCCCTGGACTTTGAGGATATGTCGAAGGTGTGGCAGGTGTTACAACATCCCTATCGGCCCTGTATCGCCTTTAAAGTCGCCGTAATTATGATTGATACCGGTGGGTTGCCAGCGGGAGCAATGCCCGTATTAAACCGCAGTGGTGTGGAGGGTGGTCCCTTTGTCATACCGGGACTGCCGCCCCAGATTACCGGAGTGATTTTGCCCCAACGACAGCCCAGTGCGCGGCTGGGGGATCGGGTGATGATTCGGGGAGAACATTTTGATGGGGAAGCGGTGACGGTGCAGCTGCGCCATCCGTTGTTAGAAGAGGCGATTGAGCTAGTACCTGAGGTGTCACCCACTTCGGCGGAGATTGTGTTGCCCCCCGAGGCCCGACTGGCCGGGTTTTGGACCGTGGCGGTGGGGGTGGTGCGGGCGTCCAGTGCGATGCGAATTAGCAATGAGTTTCCCTTGGCAGTGGCCCCCACCATTTCAGAATTGGATCCGTTGGAAATCTCGGCGGGGAATTTAACCCTGTCGTTGAGCTGTAGGCCAGCGGTGCATCCGGAGCAGCGGGTGATGTTGATCTGGCGAGATCGCACCATTGCGCCTTATGAAATCTCCACGGACGACGATAATCCAGGGGCATCTCGCCTCACCTTTCGCATTCGAGAAATGACGCCGGGGGACTATCCGGTGCGGTTACGGGTGGATGGGGTGGATAGTTTGCCGGTGGATGTGGCGACGGTGCCGCTGCGGATCGATCCATTGCAGCAGGTGAGGGTGACTATGCCATGAGCAGCTGGGCGGAACAGAATCGAGCCTATCTATTAGCGGTGTGTCGCGGGTTGCGGCTGCGGCTGCGGCGGGCCATTGGAGAAGATGCCATCACGCCGGAAATGCTGGAGGAAGCAGAAGTGGCCATTGCAAAAGCGGCGGCGATGGATCCGGAACCGGCGGCGTTGGAGCTGGGCTATCGGTTTAATTTGACCGACCTGGATCTGGGCATTTTGCTGCTGTGTGTGGCCATGGAGGTGGACCCGCAGATACCGGACCTGTGCGATCAGGCCCAGGGGAATCGGGGTTGGGCGTTTCCCACCTTTGCTCTTTGTTTTAATTTGTTTGATCAGGTGCAGTGGGATGTGATGACGGTGGATGCGCCGCTGCGCTACTGGCGGTTAGTTGAGCTGCATTCTCCCCAGCCGCAGCCGTTGCCGCAGACGATGCTGCGGGCGGATGAGCGAGTGGTGAATCATATTATGGGCTCGGCGGGGTTAGACCATCGGCTAGAAGGATTGGTGACGCCCTTGGGTCGCGGTGCGGTGCGGCTGTCGGCCAGCCAGCGGGCGGTGGTGGAAGCGCTGGGTGAGCGGTTGGCGGGGACGGAGCGAGGCCAGGCTTTGCCGGTGGTGCAACTGTTGGGAATGAGTGAGCCGACGAAGGTGTTGGTGGCGCGGGCGGTGGCGCGGGGCTTTGGCATGGGGCTGTATTGTTTGATGGGAGAGTTGATTCCGACAGGAGATACGGCGTTTACGGAGTTTTTGCGGCGGTGGGAACGGGAGACGTTTTTGTCGGCGGTGGCGCTGTATGTGGATACGCAGGAGCTGGGGTCTGATAGCTCAGGTCGGGTGGCGTTGCGCCGGTTTTTGGCGGGCTGTAATGGGTTGGTGTTTGTGGATAGTCGGGAGGTGCGGTTGCCGACGCATCGGGTGGCGATCGTGCAGGAGGTGGGGAAGCCGACGGCGATGGAACAGAGAGAGGTTTGGGAGGATATGTTGGGTGAAGGATCGGATGAGATGGCGGGGGTATTGGCGGGGCAGTTTTGTTTGAATGTGTCGGAAATTGAAGAGATAAGTAACGAGTATCGAGTAACAAGTAACAAGTTGGGGGAGGAAATTCAAAGTACTCTGCGAGAAGAGCACAGCTCTACAAAAATCAAAATTCAAAAAGAAGAGGAAACAGTTCAAAATTCAAAGTTCAAAATTCAAAATTCAGATACTCCATCACCCCATCACCCCATTACCCCATCACCCCTTCTCTGGAATGCCTGCCTCAACCGTACTCGCCCAAGATTAGAATCCCTGGCGCAGCGGGTTGATGTGAAGGCTACCTGGGATCAGTTGGTGTTGCCGGATGAGGCGATGGGGATTCTGCGGCAGATTGTGGATCAGGTGCGGTTGCGGTCGCGTGTGTACGACGACTGGGGTTTTCGGGAGCGGATGAATCGGGGGTTTGGGGTAAGTGCGATGTTTGCGGGGCCGAGTGGGACGGGGAAGACGATGGCGGCGGAGGTGATTGCGAATGAGTTGAACCTACACCTTTATCGGATTGATCTGTCATCGGTGGTGAGTAAGTATATTGGGGAGACGGAGAAGAATTTGCGCAGGTTGTTTGATGCTGCCGAAGAAGGTGGGGCGATTTTGTTTTTTGATGAGGCGGATGCGTTGTTTGGGAAGCGCAGTGAGGTGAAGGACAGTCATGATCGGTATGCGAATGTGGAGATTAATTATTTGTTGCAAAGGATTGAGGCGTTTCGGGGGCTGGCGGTATTGGCGACGAATTTGCGGGGGGCGTTGGATGATGCGTTTTTGAGAAGGCTGAGGTTTTTGGTGGAGTTTCCGTTTCCTTCTCGGGAGTATCGGGAGATATTATGGCGGAAGGTGTTTCCGGTGGGGTGTGTTAGTGAGGAGATGGATTATGGGGAGTTGGGTGGGTTTGATGTGGCGGGGGGGACGATTCAGACGGTGGCGTTGAATGCGGCGTTTGTGGCGGCGGAGAGGGGGGAGTTGGTGGGGATGGGGGATGTGTTGGGGGCGATGAGGGTGGAGTATGGGAAGTTGGGGAGGGTGGTTTACGCATCAGAGTTTCAGTGGCAGGATGTAGAACATAGATCGACGGATTGGGAGCAAACGCAGGAGCAGGAATTGGCAGATGACTGAATCAAAGCAAAGAAAGAGAAGGCAAGTTGAACGACAAGGAATCAAAGGCGAGGAGCGTGGGTTGCAGCTAAGGAATCGCAGACAAAGAACAGGATGCAAGGTAGAGATAAAGAATGGAAGAGGCCACAATTGGAGACAGACACGAGAGCTCCAGGCCAATAATCTACACGAATCAGAGTTCTGGACATCATCCAGACAACCCTGGAAACGTACTTCTACCGATCGTGGTTCATCGATTCCATATCAGCGAGCCACAAAAGAAAAGAACTCTCATAGACATTTTGAAAATTACTATGCCCTAAATGAAATTTTAAGGCAACCGCCAAGGACGCAACTGCCTGAACCAAAGCAGTTAGTGAAGAAAAACACTTTCATCGATTCAAGCGCAGGCGTATTACAAAGATGCTTTGATAAAAATAACCCTGACCCCAGCAAAAAAATCACTATTCAATCGTGTCAACGCCCAGCGTTTTTCCCTGGATTTCCTTGGAATCATGGATGCACGATATTTAAAAATCAAGATGGATCGACAACTTCCCTTAGCTTAGGAAATCCTACTACGGAAACCGAGAACGATTATCTAGAGTGTATAGAAAGTGAAATCAGCTTTGAGCAAGCACGGCAACTGCATGACAGATTGAAAAGCCAAAAGAAGGCATACAATGAGCCACCGGAAGAATATAAGGAGTATCAAGCTGCCGTAAAAATGAAAACGCCGAGACTTAACTATGCTGTCAATTATTCGTTTGTGAAAGGGAATTGCAACAACCACCAACTAGACGCGTATCAGCACGCGGGCCTGAAGGTGCCGACACCGATGATGTACAGGGATACGATGCAGAATATAAGTGCCGACCTATCAACGCAACTTTCGGGGGACATGGAAGATATGCGGAAGCACACAGGCGATCAATTCACTTAATGTGCGGTTGGACCCCCGAGAGCGTAGCCGGCTCGCCGAAAACGGGTCGGGTGCGTCACGGATCCACCTTTAAGGAGGGCAGGAGAGTGATCTGAATTTTGTGTAAGTGGCCTAAGAGCCTAAGAACCGTAGGGTGTGACTCGACGCACCGCATCCAACTTAAAACCGAATGCGTCGATAGATTTCACTGAGGGGAATGTCTACACCTAAGCTATTCAAAAAGATCCCTTGCGCCATGTCTGAATAATCCTTCCATTGCCAAAAATCATTACTCTCCCGAGCAAGATTATGGTATTGCTCAATATAAGGCTCAGTTTGGCTAACCAGCAGATATTCACAAAGACTAGAAAGAGAACGATATTTTCTGAACTTTTCGCCCCGATCATACGCTTCAGTCGACGGCGATAATACCTCAACTATCAATAGAGGATTGAGAATCTCATCCTGGCGATCGCCATTAAATGCAGGTTCGCCACTAATCACCATTAAATCGGCATATGTCCCACACTGATAGTCAGGAATCCAAATTCGCAGGTCGCTACTGTACAGCCTAAAGTCCGTATCTCTTAATAAAAAGCCCAAATAGATCAAAAAATTACTTGCGATCAAGCTGTGTATCTCAGAACCTCCCGACATCGTAAAAATTTCCCCATTTCGGTATTCGTGGCGTTCTGGATTATTTTCTTCCATCGCCCGATACTCATCTAATGTGAGACGAGTTGAGATGACATCGGGGAGCTTAGATTGAGAAACAACCACAATCAGACCTCTTGACTAATTAGCTCTAAACCTATTATCCCCACTGGAATCAATAATTGCCAACTTATACGCACACTTAAAACGCGATCGGCGCTACCCAGCGAGAAGGAGGTTCAATTTTCGACCCACCCCCAGCGACCCATCCAACACCTCACACAAATTGACAACCCGCACAGCGAAATCAAATGACCTATCCGTAATCTGTAATAGACCGTAGGGTGTGACGCGTCGCACCGCTTCCAACCTATCACGCCCCACCACCGATCTCCATCTATCGACCCATTCCATCACCACATCCACCCCAATCCACCGACCATGAATTCTCTCGTCGCCACATAATCAATCGCGCGCGTTGGCGCAATATATCGATGGTGCGTTACGCGAAGCCTCGCTAACACACCCTACGCCATCACCCCAATTGGGAGGATAAATCCCCGGCGCAATAAACTAGGGTGCGTCACCGAGACCGTAGACCGTAGGATGTGACACGTCGCATCGCTTCCAACCCACCCCGCTTCAACACCAATCGCAAAATTTTCCCACCGAACCATCTCCACCCACCGTCAATTAATTCTCTCTTTGGCCCATAATCAATCTCACGCTCTGGCACAACATCCCGAAGGTGCGTTACGCGAAGCCTCGCTAACACACCCTACCGAACTCAACCCCTACCGAATGCTCAGCTTGGCTGGCTTTGCCTTAGCTTTTTCCCACGACCTGACCAATACGTCGCAAAATCTGCAAAATTTCACACAGTTCCTGATCAGACGTCATCGCTGCAAACACTCGCGAGAAGTTATACTTTCCGCCCTGTGAACGAGCCACTTTCACAAATACCGAATTATCATCATTGGTCATCAGCGCAAAACTCGGTTGTTCCGACTGAGGATCGGCCATCAAATAAGCCAGTGTTTGCGGTAATGCCGACCATACCGACAATGCCGTCTTCTTAGATTCCAGCACAACTACCCAAAACTGTTCTTTGAGTACTAACACATCTAACCGCCCCTGCAAAACCTCCTCTGGATCCTCAAGAGTAAGCTGAACCGACTCCTCCGCCTTAAGCCTAAAAGGAGGATCATAAAATCCCGCTAGGGTTAGTAATGGTGAGGCAAACAAGAGCGTTACCGTATTTTCTAATAGCTGTCCCTGGGAACGCTGATATAGATAACGACGACGCAGCTCTGTCAAGCCTGCCCTGTCCATATCAGTGAGCGCGGGGAAATCAGTACACCATTCCTGAAAAAAATTATCTTCCTCTGTCCGACGCAGGCAGAAACGCTGTTCTGCCTCGATCAGGGTAGTAATCGCTTCTGTGATAGCAACTGACATTATTTGGACTATTTCTACTGCTCCATTGTAGCCAATACCCTCAAAATGTTTCGCCAGCACACCCTACCGAACTTTCCTATCAAGGTGATCTATCTGCAATGCTGCGTTACGCTTCGCTAACATGCCCTAATGATTTCAATCGCTAGTTGCGATTATTATGGTGCTACATAGTTTATGTAACCCTAAGCGGTTTATCTGTTTTCATCAGCTTTAGCCCTGTGCGATGTCATAGGCAAATAGCCTAAGGAAATCCAGCCCCATGTTTGAATCCACGCAGCGAAAACGAGACAAGCAGACTCAAACGAAATCCGAGGCAGATAGCTATTGGCTCCCCGTGCAGCAACAGCAAAATGTTAGTGGGACTCCAATGCAGCGACAGGCAGCACTGCATTACGATGTTGATGCCATGCTAGACACCGTATCATCAGAGCAGGATACCGCCGTTCAACGACAAAGCAACGAACAAGCAAACGAAAACCACACCGGCATGCCCGACCGGCTAAAGTCGGGCTTAGAACAGCTTTCCGGCTTTGACCTATCCAACGTGCGCGTTCACCGCAATTCTGCCAAACCAGCCCAGCTAAACGCCCTCGCCTACGCCCAGGGACAGACCATTCACCTCGGTCCTGGCCAAGAAAAACAGCTGCCCCACGAAGGTTGGCACATCGTACAACAAATGCAGGGTCGGGTAAGGCCCACTATGCAAGCTCACGGGGTAGACATTAATGACGATGTTGCCTTAGAACGAGAAGCTGACCGCATGGGAACCGAAGCCGCTCGCGGATAATGATAGTAAACGGTTCCTTGACAGGATAATGCCCATTACCCGGTGACGGCATGAACCCAGATCAAGTGTCTCAAAACGCAGCCTGTATTGATCTTGAACTCACCTGGTTCAGTACCCTGCTAGAGCATCGCATAAAACTATATTTTGAAGGCGAACCACCTCCGGATGACTTATTTGCCATCATCCCACCACCGGAGCTACGTCACAACGATGCGCCTTACGCCACTCTCGTGCAGCAGCTTCATCTACAGCCAGAAGACCGTCTAGTCCTTTGTCTATGCCTGATCCCCCACCTTAAGCCCCATCTCCTCGACACATTTTTTATCCGCAACCAAAACCTTGATCGCGGCTATACCGAATTTGGCGGCCTCACTGGCAATGTCCACAGTGGCTTTCTCCCCACCTGCGAAACTGCTATGTTTTTACTGGCTGGAGATAATCTCTCTGCTCGCTTACGCTACGACAATCTCTTCCAGCCCAAACACATCCTATTTACCCAGGGCATCCTCACCCTGGACTATCCACACCAAAACGAGCCCCCCCTCTGCGCAGCCCTCAACCTTAGCCCTGAGTATCGCCAACAACTCCTCACCGGGCAGCCCTACACCCCTGCCTTTGGTGCCAAATTTCCCGCCCAAGAAATCACCACCGCCTTAGACTGGGATCATCTTGTGCTTAATCCAGCCACCCGCCAGGAGATTGACCATATCCTGGCCTGGGTGCAAAACAAAGATCTGCTGATGGACCATTGGCAGCTAAAACAGCGGATCAAGCCCGGCTATCGTAGTCTTTTCTATGGTCCCCCAGGCACTGGCAAAACCCTAACGGCCTGTTTACTAGGTAAAAAGCTGGGTTTACCTGTGTTTCACGTTGAGCTATCTAACGTCCTGTCAAAGTACATTGGAGAAACTGAAAAGAACTTAGCCAAACTGTTTGATCGGGCCAATTATCATGATTGGATTCTATTCTTTGATGAAGCTGACTCCCTATTTGGCAAACGGTTAGAATCCCAAAGTTCCAATGACCGGGCGGCCAATCAACAGGTTTCATACCTGCTACAGCGCATTGAAGACTATGCAGGTTTGGTCATTCTCGCCACAAATTTACAGTCTCATTTAGACAATGCCTTTGCCCGTCGGTTTCAGTCTATGATTCGGTTTCCCAAACCCAACCCTGAGCAACGCCTGCAGCTGTGGCAAGATACGTTTATCAACAAGCCTTTTAAAGTGGCTAAAGACGTCGATTTTGAAGCATTTGCCCATGAGTATGAGCTAACAGGCGGTAACATTATCAATATTCTGCACTACGCCTGTGTCAAAGCCGTTAATCGTAAACCACAAAAGATCCACAAAGACGATGTGCTCAACGGCATCCAGCGCGAGCTACAAAAAGAAGGCAAGTTAAATGGCTCAGCCTATAGCTCCTGGGATAGCCTGCCCACAGTCCCTAAGAAAAATAGCAATAGCCCAACTGGGAAACCCCTTTGGTTAGGCTCATCGATAACTATGGAATAAGGTTGTTTATATCTAAACAAATGCCACTCGGGTATCAAATATTGATATCCGTCGGTTGCACTAATGTTTGCAGATATTGGATCGCCTCACTGGGCGACAATAAAATAAATTCTCCCTGTCGTAATAGCTCATACTGGCCGCCTCGATACCCATGGGCCGTAATTAATTTCTTTTCCGTTGCTTCAGTGGCGAGCTGATATAGCTGATTAACGCTAATGGAATCCAGTTCTAAGTTCATTTGATTTTTGAGAGGATCTTAACTTTAACAAGTTCAATCTGACTAATGTGATGTCACCGTCATGTAGCAAAAGCCATTAGATAAACGGCTTCAAAAGGATGTTCTTGGTTTATAAGAGAAATCTGAGAACATCCTTAGCGCCTTGGAAATCCTTGAATATTGGCACTAGATAGATTTGTATTACGCTTCCATAGGGCTAAATTCCACATAACGCATCTCTTAATTATGCAGACTTCAATCTTGAAATCAACTCTTTTTCATCAAGCATTATTAACTTATGTCCTAAGTATAGAAATGTATCTTTAACTTCAGAAAATCAATCTTACGGAACATTTGTAACATCGCTGTGTTACAGCGATGTTTCTCCTGCTTAAGTAAACCTTGTTCAAGGAAAAAATACTTTTATATTGAAAACTTCTTGATGTCTTTGCTGTGGACATTGCTATGGATTGATTTTTGTCAATGTTGAGAGATTTAACTTCGAGATCTTTGAAAAAATAAATTTGTTATGGTAGAAACAAGGCTAATGAGAATTTGTCACGCTTTTTTGATGGCTCTGGCCTAAGGGTCAGTTCAGTTGAACTAAAAAGTTTTGCGCTACAGAGACTTATATATTTACAAACGCCCCAAGCATTAATCCCAACGGAGGAGAGCCAGAATGGCATTAGACTACTTTGCCCCCGGTGTTTACGTTGAAGAAGTAGACCGAGGCAGTCGCCCAATAGAAGGCGTTAGCCTGAGTGTTGCCGGGTTTATTGGGTTTACCGAAGATGTTCGGGGCGATGCCGAACTGTTTGAGCCGATGATGATAACAAACTGGGCTCAATATTTAGAATTCTTCTCTAAACCGGGTTCCGACGGATTTACCGACTATGGCGCTTATTTACCCTTCGCGGTGCAAGGTTGGTTTATGAATGGGGGTGGCCGTTGTTGGGTGGTTAGTATTGGCACGCAGCTGCCAGGATCACCCCAACCCACGGCTGCTGATAATGCCACTAAGATGCTGACGTCAAGTGGTAAACCCTCGCTGTCATGCTATCTCAAGGAGAGTTCGTCGGAAGAGGGGGGCCTCCTAGCGTTACCCTCTAGCAGTGGGCGGTTGACGCTTACGGTGATGAATGGCGAACCAAAGCCATTGCCTGACGATGCTCCTGACGATGCAGAACCTCCTATTAATAATGGAGAGTATTTCACGGTAGTGGTGAGCAACGGCAGTGAAGAAGTTGAACGATATGAGCACCTCTCCATGAATCCGGAGGTGGAAACAGCCCTTGCTGACTATGCAGTGACGGCCTTAGAAGCCTCAGAATTTGTCACAATTGAAAATATCTCGCAATCAGGGCAGGCCCTCTCTCGACGTCCGGCCAATGGTTCCTACGAAATTGCGCCACCTCCCTATGTGGGTACTCCCGATCGATTTAATCGCGATCTCCAGGGCAATCGAGATGATCGCACGGGTATTCAGGGGCTATATGAAGTGGATGAAGTTTCCATGGTGGCCTGTCCTGATTTATTGCTGGCCTATGAGAGGGGGCTGATTGATATTGATCAGGTGCATGGTGTCATGGAAATGATGCTTAGCATGTGTGAAAATTCATTCCCTGGACCGGCCTATCGCATGGCGGTGATTGATCCTCCCCCTGTGAAGCCGGGTAAGAGTATGGACCCGGTGGCTCCCAGTCGACAACGTCCAGCGGATGTGGCCAAATGGCTCAGTTTGTTTAATCGTCGTTCCATGTTTGGGACAACCTATTATCCATGGATAAAGGTGGCCAATCCTCGCGATGGTGGACGACCTAAATTGGTGCCTCCTTCCGGTCACATGATGGGTATCTGGTGTCGCACAGATGAATCTCGCGGTGTCTTTAAAGCTCCTGCCAATGAAACCCCGAGGGGGGTGATTGGTCTGGCCTATGAGACCAATATGCGTGAGCAGGAGTTACTCAATCCGCTGGGGATTAACTGTATTCGCAACTTTGCCAGCTATAACCGGGGGCTCAAGGTTTGGGGTGCCCGCACCTTAGTTGAGCCCGACAATGTGCAATGGCGCTACATTA
Organism: Leptothoe sp. LEGE 181152; assembly: GCF_032906605.1. Taxonomy (NCBI): domain Bacteria; kingdom Bacillati; phylum Cyanobacteriota; class Cyanophyceae; order Nodosilineales; family Cymatolegaceae; genus Leptothoe; species Leptothoe sp. LEGE 181152. The sequence continues at coordinate 86,110 of NZ_JASATU010000016.1, read as the reverse complement.
GCGTGCGCAGGCTGCTCAGCTACATTGAAAAGTCCATTGAAATTGGCACTCAATGGGTTGTCTTTGAACCTAACGATCAAGATCTTTGGGCCAGGGTCACCCGCACCGTTAGCAACTTTTTAGAAAGGTTGTGGCGGGAAGGTGCCTTAATGGGAGGCGCTCCAGCAGAATCGTTCTATGTGAAGTGTGATGGTGAACTCAACACCCATGACACAATTATGTTGGGACGTCTCTATGTTGAAGTGGGCGTTTGCCCCGTGCGTCCAGCAGAATTTGTTATCTTCCGCATTAGTCAGTGGGCACCGAATCAGTAGTAGTTTTAAGGCTAATGCTAACTGAGCTGACTGTTTTAACTAGGTATTAAGGCCCCTTAATGCCTAGTTAAAGAAATAGTTCACCTGTAATCCAAGAGAAAGGAGTGATTTTATGGGCGAGTTAGTTAAACCCATTGCCCCCAGTAGTTTTTACCTGGAATTGGCAGGAGTATGTGAAGGGGAAAAGTCCGTATTTAAAAGTGTTACTCTCCCTGACTATACGCCGAAAGTCCAGGGCGGGCAACAGGCCGTGGGGACTACTAAAGGGGGTAAAACCATTTGGCAGGTAAACTCTGCTGGTTTTGAAGGGTTGTTTACCCTTGACTGTGTCACCATTGCCAGTGGTGACGGTGATAGTACCAGTAAAAAACTCTACGAGTGGTTCGAAAAGTGTTTGCCCTCGTCCAATGGTGGTAAGAGTAAGTGGACTGACAATAAGGTAGAAGGCAGCATTACGGCTTATAACACCGATGGAGAGGAAATTGCCCAATGGCAATTTACAGAAGCTTGGCCATCTAAATATAAATGTGCCGATCTCGATGTGACGGCTGATGCTTACATTGAAGAGACCTATACCATTACCTGTGAAAAGTTTAACCGTACCAAATAGTTTAATTAGAGGAAATAATGGTTCAATATCTCACCAATTCTAAGTTTTACTTTGAAATTGATGGTGTTACGTCTTTAGCTGTGAAGACCTGTAGTGGTCCAGAGATTGAAATGGAAGTGGCTGGAGGCGATGCGGCCATTGGGGTAACCAAGGATGCTAAAACCCAAACCCAGGCAACCATTGGTGGTGTGAAATACAACGCTACCGTGACATTAACCTATGTGGCAGGTAATGAAGGCGATCAGAAAAAGCTCTCTGATTGGTATAACGATTGCCACCCAGATACCTTCTCGGGAGGTGCTTCTAAAGCGATGGATAGTCGTAAAACGGGCTCTTTGGTGATTTACGATCCTAATGGTAAGGAGGCTATGCGGTATAACTTTATTGATTTGTTCCCAGGCACCAAAAAACAAATTAGCAGTCTGGCGGTGGATAGTGGCGGTAATTTAGCAGAAGATACGTTAGAACTTTATTTTACTCAAGTTGTACGAGCTAAATAAATCTTGTCCACGTCCAGACCTGGAGTTTTGTCGTAGAGGAACCTCAAGGTTTCAACTGGGATGTGGTTTAGGTTGAATAATTACTGAGCTGTTGTTGATCAGGAGATCGATTATGTTTCCTGAGATTTTAACCAAGGCCAAGTTTTATCTAGAGCTAAAGTTAGATGGGAGTGTGGACTCCACGGATGGTTACTTTATGGAATGTTCTGGATTCCAGAGATCGCAAGATGTGATTGAGATCACTGAAGTCACTCCCCAGGTTTGGGGAAAAGATGGTAGCAGCCATGGTCATGTGGTGCGCTCAAAAATTCCAGGTAACAGTTCTTATCCCAACATTACGCTGAAGCGGGGGCTGACGGTGTCCATGGCCTTCTGGGATTGGATGGATACCATTGGCAGGGGTAACTGGAGTAAGCAACGTCGCAATGGGGCCTTATGTATCTATGGTCAGTCGGGACAAGAACAGTTTCGGTTTGAGTTTATGGGGGCCTGGCCCGTCAGCTATAAAATCTCTGATCTAGATGTCAAAGGAGCAGACCACAATATTGAAGAAGTGGAAATTGTGATGGAATCCCTCAAACGGATAAAAGTCTAATTTTGTAAAACTCACATATTTATTATGTCGACGATTCAACTCAGTAACAACAATATGGGTCTGGCCCCACCCAAGACAAAGCCTTCGCTTCAGCCCATAGACCCACCACCGAATCCTATAATAGAGCCACAAGGAGTTCCAGGTGGTCAAGACAGTCCAGTGGGTCTCCAGTCAGGTCCTCAAACTGAATTTTCCTTTGAATTACCCATTGGTTATGTAGATGTCGTGGGCCAATCCCACCGTCGAGGCATTATGCGTTTGGCCCGTACTGTGGATGAAATTGGACCCATGGCCGATCCACGGGTCCGGGCAAATCCCGCCTATGCCACTGTGATTATTCTGGCCCAGGTGATTTTATCCTTAGGTACCTTGCCGGATGTGAGTCCGGTGGTGATTGAAAATATGTTTGCAGGGGACTTAAATTATTTACAAAATTTCTATCGCAAGATAAATCGTCTTGAAGAGTAAAGTAGCGGTGCTCCCATGACTGACCACAACAAAAAATCCATGACTGGGGCTGAAAATGCGACATTTTTACCTCCCGTAGGGCCAGTGTCTAACCCGACTGGTTTTGTGGCTCCAGTCATTTTGCGAAGTGATCAGCCTGCGGAAGTAAAACAAATGATGGCCCGAGTTGCAGCTCAGTTAGCCCATGATCCCATGGCGATGCAGCAGTTTTGCGATCGCGTCTATCAACTACTTTGTGACGATGTGCGAGCACAGTATGAACGAGCCCATAGTTATAGGAGACGCTGTTAGTTTCAACAGTGTTAGTCTCCAAGGTGCGTCCATAATTATCCATTTTATCCTCAACGGGAGGTGATCGCAGTGGCAACCGACAATAAAACTGTCACATCCAATGCCGCGAACTACGTTACCACCAATCGTTTCTACGTTGAAATCGAAAGTAAAATCACCGCCTCGTTTACGGAATGTAGCGGCCTAGGAGTCCAGGTAAAAAAAGAAATGGTCGAAGAGGGTGGCTTAAACGATCAGCAGCGTGTTTTATTAGGTAAGCCAGACTTTTCAGATGTAACTCTGAAGCGCGGTCTCAGTGAGAACAAAATATTTTGGGATTGGCTCAGCGCATTGTTTCAACCCAGAACCGTGGGAACTAATATCAAAGAGCATCGCCGCAACATTAACATTTTAGTATTTAACCAGGCTGGTACCATTCAACAGTGCTGGACCTTGATTGGGGCTGTGCCCATTGGTTGGCAAGCACCGTCGCTCCAAGCCGATGGTAGTGCTGTAGCCATTGAAGAACTGACAATAACCTATGAAGGATTGAATGTTACCTTTGGCAATGGCGGTGGCGGTGCTACCATTCTCTCCAAAGGTCGTTCTGACACTGGCTATTTTGAGAGTAAGTAACCGATGGCAAAGCATCTGGGTCATTGCTCTCCATTAGGTTTATGTCGTCCCTTAGGGCCGTCTGGAGTGGGGCAACGACGTCCCCTAGGTGCATCGTCCATATCGTTTCTAGATCTTAAAACATTCTACCCCAATGGTTTTCCTACTATAGTACCAGGGGAAATACCTTCAGTTAGTGAGGGAGCCCCTGGTACAATTAGTCAATTGGTATCGCAACCTTCGTCAATACCTGATGTAGGTGTTCAGCCTGAATCGGCATCCCCTCAACTAATAACGGATAATATTGCTGTTAACGCTCCGGTACAGCTATCTCATCCAACTGTATCAGAGAAGAAATCGGATTCAGATACATCATCTTCTGTTCAGGCCAAATCATTTCGAACTGACCTACAGAATTACTTTATGGGACATTCCCAACAGCAATCGCCTACATCACCCAACTCTCCTTATTCCAACAATGCGTTATCTGCTGATAATCTTCCATTTATCCCTTCAGAAACAGTGCAACGACAAACACCTGCGGAATTACCTTCTGTAGGTGTCCCACCAGTGAATATTGCCCAGGCAGTGCAAAGCTTACAAAGTTCACAACAATCAGCCTCCACATCTTCCCGTCAGGAAAATATCTCCCTGTCTTCTGACAGCCGAGCTAATTTATCTCCCGATCATGCACAAGAGAATAACCCAGTTAATCTGCCTACCGTTGAGCCTACGACTCAGATATTAGATCCCATTGACAGCTCTGCCCCGATTCAGCGTCAAGATAATACATCGGTAGACAACAACAATGAGCTACCCCTCCTTCAATCAAAACAATTTGGCCAGGCGGGTATAGACTTGTCTAAGTATACGACACAACCGTCTGAGTCCTTCAATACCCATGGGCTGATTCAGCGCCAAAGCCATGCCTCGACAGATAACAACATTCCTAACTCATCTGTCTCTCCATTAGTATCAACTAGTCAGGCTCCTACTAACCCATTAGCGGCTAGGGATGTTGATGGTTGGACTGATGAGTCACCCATCGGTCAACCCAAACAATTTAACCCGACGAATAAAGCTTCATCTTCAGACTTATCTTTTAGTAGCGCATCTCATCTACCGACAGGACAGAATAGTCATCCAGGCACTGCCAACAATCCAGTTATTAACCGAGCTATCGCCGCTGACTTGGGAGAGACAGAGTCAGTAGCAGGATTGCCTGAGATACCCTCTGCTGCATCTGAGACAGAGTCTGATCGGTCTGGTATTCTCCAACGTCAGGAAGACATCTCCCAGCCTTCTGGTATTCCAATTGTTTTATCTCCTGGTCAGGAGCGGATAGATAACCCAGTTAATCTGACTACGGTTGAGCCTACGGATCTAACATTAGATCCCACTGATATCCCTGACTCAATTCAGCATCAGAATAAGACCTCGATAGATAACACCTCTAACTTATCCGTTTATCCATCGGCATCAACTAGTCAGGCCCCTAATGACCCGTTAGTGGGTGTTGTTGATAGTTGTTGGACCCATAAGCCACCAGTACTTCAACCAAAACAATCTAATCAGAGGGCTATAAACCAGCCTTCTGATAGTGCATCTCCTCTACAAACAGGAGAAGATATTTTTGGTCATTCAGCTACTGCTAATCATCCAGTTGTTAACCAAGCTGTCGCTGCAGACTCTGTTTCTGCTGAGTTAACAGAAGTGCCTGGGTTAACTTCTGCTGTATCAGAGACTGGAGCTGACCCCTCTGACATTCTTCAACGTCAGGAAAATATTTCCTCGTCTCCTGCCAGCCAAGCTGCTTTATCTCCCAGTCACGAACGAGAGAATAACCCAGTTAATTTGCCTATGGTTGAGCCTACAATGCATCCATCTGGGGCTATCAATGGCGCTGAATTGGTTCAGCGCCAAAGTAATGTCTCGGTAGACAACAACGCTGCTAACTCATCCGTTTATCCATCTGCATTAATCAGTCACGCTCCTACTAACCCATTGCCGAGTAGAGATGTGGCTGTTGACAGTTGGGCTAACGAGTCACCTATACTTCAACCGAAACAATCATCTAACCAGGCAGATTTATATCAGTCTTCTGATAGTACATCTCGTATACTTCCAGGAGAAGATATCTCCGGTCATTCAGTTACTGCTAATAATCCAGTTGTCTATCAAGCTATTGCTGTAAATTCTGCTTCTACTACTGAGTCTGCAGGAGTATCAGAGATAGCCTCTCCTGCATCAGAGACCGGCTCTAATCCGTCTGATATTCTTCATCAACGTCAGGAAGCCATCTCCCAGTCTTCTGATGATGCCTCCCATTTACCTCCAGGACAAGATATTTCTGGTCATCCAGGTACTGCTAATAATCCAGTCGTTAACCGAGCCGTCACGGCAAACTCTGTTTCTACCGAGTTAACAGGAGTGCCTGAGATACTTCCTCCTGTATCTGATACAGGGGCAACCCCATCTGATATTCTTCAACGCCGGGAAGATATCTCCCCGGCGGCGGCATCTGATGATGATGTATCTCACCTGCCGACAGGACAAGACAGTTCTGACCACTCAGTGACGACTAATAATTCAGTCATTAATCGAGCTATCGCCGTAGACTCTGCTTCTAACGAGTTTGCGAGAGTGTCTAAGATACCTTCTCCTGTATCAGAAACGGGCTCTAACCCGTCTGATATTCTTCATCAACGTCAGGAAGCCATCTCCCAGTCTTCTGATGATGCCTCCCATTTACCTTCAGGACAAGATATTTCTGGTCATCCAGGTACTGCTAACAATCCAGTCGTTAACCGAGCCGTCACGGCAAACTCTGTTTCTACCAAGTTAACAGGAGTGCCTGAGATACCTCCTCCTGTATCAGAGACAGGGGCAGCCCCGTCTGATATTCTTCAACGCCGGGAAGATATCTCCCCATCTTCTGGTAGCCCAGCTGCTCTATCTATCAATTGGGAGCAAACAGATAACCTGGCTAATCTACCTGCGGTTGAGCCTCAGACTCAGATATCTGAGCCTATTGTTGGACCTGGCCCGATTCAGTATCGAAACAACACCTCAGTAGACAATAACGTCTCTAGCCCATCAATCCATTCGTCAGCGTCAACCCCTCAGAAACCTACTAACCTGCTATCAACTGAGGATATGGCTGCTGATAGTTGGACCAATGAGCCAACAGTGCTTCAACTCAAACAATCTAACCAGGCAAATATAAACCAGCCTTCTGATAGTGCATCTCGTCTACCGACAAGACAAGATATCTCTGGTAATCCAGGCACTTCTAATCATCCAGCTATTAACCGAGTCATCGCTGCAGACTCTGCTTCTGCCGAATCAGCAGGAGTATCTCAGATACTTCCTCCTGTAGCAGAGACAGATACTAACCAGGCTGATATGCTTCAATGCCAAAAAGGCATCCCCCAGTCTCCTGGTAGCCCAGCTTCTCAATTAATCGAGCGGGAACAAGCAATTAACCTAGCTAATTTACCTACGGTTGAGCCTCAGGCTCAGATATCTGGTCCTATTGCTGGACCTGACCCGATTCAGCGTCAGAATAATACCTCGGTAGATAACAACGTGATTAACTCCTCCTCGCCACAATCACCACTTGTTTCCCAAAAAGTGCAACCTTTAGAAGGGGGTGAACCGCTTCAATTGGCTGAAGAGAACACATTAACTTCTGAAATCCCCAGTTTTCAAATTCAGCGTCAACCATTACTCAACCTTGAGGCAGATATTGCCAAATCTAAAGAAGTATCAGGCTCGACTACACAGGCAGTTTCATTAGAGCAAGCTCAGCTATCTCCGACTCAGCTAACACGGTTTGTCCCCGGTTCTGATGGTCGGCAATTGTCATTTGATAATGTTCACGTAGCAACTGAGCCATCGCACTCATCTTCCAGTGCTCCAGTTGAACAAACTTCGCAAGCTATTCCTCATCCTTCGGCAGAGTCAGCTCAGAAGATTGTTCCGCCATCAACTTTGTCTCCCACTTCTTCAGAGCCGATTCAGCGCAAATCCCAAGAGGTTTTGAGGCTACCAGTAGAAGAGTCAGATCCACCGACTATAGCGGATCATCTTAAACAGACGGTGCGATCAAAAACCTCTGCTACGATAGAGTCGGGTCAGGCGACTACTTTATCAATGGCAGATGCCCATGCATCTACGGAACCAATTCAATGCTCTGAAATACCTGAACAGGTATCCATAGAGATAGATCATCCAGTAACACAGCCATCGATACCCACCGAAGAGATAATACACCAGTGCAAGGCGACCGAACCTCAAATTCAGTCCGGTATAGTATCAGACACACCTAAATCATCTGAATCTCCTAAATGCGCTGAGTCTAAACAACCCTCTGGAATGCAGGTCTCTGAAACACTTTCTAACGCCCAGCAGTTGCTCCTGCCAGAGTCCCCTGCCATCGTTCAACGTGTTGCTGCTGCTACTACCCAGCCTTCTAACTTCCACCATCCACCCAGCAGTCTAGTCAATGAGGTGGCACCATCTCGTTCTCTGCAACGTACACCTCACTCACGCCATCAATCAGCTGCTCCTGAGGGAAATTCATCGCCTACGCCAGCTTCTAATTTCTTGCCTGCAGAACCAGGACAATCTATTCAACCACTGACTCCCTCAACTGCTAAATCTATACAACTTAAGTCTGGTTCGGTAGTAGATAATGCTGTTGATCTGATGATCGATCCCATCGCCTATGTTTCAAACACTAACAGCCATACGATTAATACGGTTTCCCCTAGCCATATCGATAAGACTGAACAACAATCGGATAACCTCTCACAAGTGGCAGTGATACAGCACTCTGTAGCTGATAGTCCTGAGTTACAGAAAACTAATATTAATCCTAGAACGCAAATTTCTAAAACGCTGCGGAGCAAGGTTAATGGTGAGGTTATTCAATCAAAACAGGATGGTGCGATCTCACCCACAACAAATCTTTCTTCCCCTATCTCTACCCCGTCTCCTCCCCCTACTCTCCAAGCCAAACCCTCAACTGAACAAACTGTTAAGAAGGTAGCCCATCAATTAGCAACTCCATCGACCCCTCCTGGGAAACCCAATAGCCAGAGCCAGTCAGGGGCTATCCTTGTTAACACCTCCCAGGTCACACCATTATTGACGGTACTCAAACCGCTGGGTGTATTACGTCCTCTTCGCTTCGTGGTGCAACCCAGGGCAAAATCAGAATCAGTGACTCACTTATCTCAGGCTCATCAGATATCAATTCAACGGGTAAGGGATAGGGATACTCGTATGGATGCTGGTCAAACGCTGCCGCTCAATATGCTTAAGCCGATTGGTGTGCTACGTTCTCTGCCATCTTTGGAGACGCGATTGCAGGCCCCCACGTTCCAGTGTGAAACTCAACGATCCCAAAGCAATCATGACCAGAACAATCATGTTCAGAACATTGATGGCAGTATTCCCAGCGCGGGGTCGAGTCTAGAAAACTTAGTAACACAGTTAACACCTGCGTTACCTGATGCCCCAGCGTTGATCCAATCGTCACCCCAAAGTTCAGCTCAAAGTTCAACTCAAACTCCAGGTCAAGCTCCAGTTCAAACTTCTGATGGATCGTCTATCCAGTCTCTAGATCGCCACACTATTCAACGACAGACAGTTGATCAAATACCTGCCCAGGTAAACAATCACACCATTCAACGTCAAATAGATGATCAAACCCCAGCACAGCTCACAGAATCCACACTGCCCAATGCCTGGTCTAATATTGAAGATCTTGTCACCCATTTTCATCCTACGTCTAACGCGGATATATCCGCCAAAGACTTAAATCCTCAAGCAGTCTCGCATCTTTCAAACACAAAGGATAAGGTTGCCTCTCCGATCCCTGATTCGGCGATCGCATCAACCGCGTCTAGCGATCGCACCATAGCATCTGAGTACCTTACCAATAAAATGGCTGGTTCTGTTCAACGTAAACTAGATTCATCACCAACACATTTATCATCAGCTGCATTCGCATCAACATCACCTACAAATATTATCCAAACAGCCCAAGATCTACCCACGGTCACCATCCGTAGTTCATCAGACACTAGTCAACTGGAGACAGATAATTATATTCGGAACTATAGTCAGTATCTAGAGTTACTCGCTCAAGAAGTCTATAGCGTTTTACGACAACGCCTTTGCCTGGAACAAGAGCGCCGAGGGCCCAAATATCCGCGATGAGTTTTATTAACTGATGAGTACATTTGTAAAAGCCAAATTAATTGCCCAAGGGGGTGGCAACAATATTGAATTTATGTTTAACCCAACGGAGTTAAGCTTCAGTCGCAGTCTTCGCCTCAATAGCCCTGGTGGGGCGCGTACTGACGAGGGATTGCCCAAGGTGAGTTTTGGTTCGCCTGAGCCCTATAGTCTTAACGTCTCTGGTCTGGTTTTTGATACCTATGAAACCGGTGAAAATGTGATCGATAAATATGTCAAAAATTTTCGACAGGCAGTTGAATTTATGGATAGCCAGGAGCGTCCTCCCATCTATCTCTTAACCTGGGGCAAGCAAGAATATTTACGCTGTTTTGTGGAGTCGTTATCCTATAAGCTCACCATGTTCTTAGCCGATGGGACACCTGTTCGCGCCACCGTGGATATTACCCTCAAAGAGGTCGGAGAAGTTAGTGGCACTGGTAATACGGGAACACCGGGGCGACCAACATGAGGAAGCTACGGGAATCTGCAATATTAGGTTCTGTATATTTTTGAACCACACCCAAGTTGAATCCTGGAACTCTTACCAGAAAAACTACAATTCTGGACGTGGACAAGGTTTATTTATACTAATGTGAATCTATCTCACTCAACGTGTCCGCTGATAACGACCACCTTTAAAATGAAGTATTCTCCGTAGAGATAATGCTGCTATTATGCCCGCATCCTCTTTTATCGCCCAACCTACGCTCAAAATTGACGGATCAACGGCGTCATCTGAATTAATGGACGACATCCTCCAAATTGTTGTGGAGGAGAGCTTGCATTTGCCAGGCATGTTTACCCTTGTCATCCGGAATGACTATTATGGTGGTGCTGCCAATTATGAAGTCTGGAAACATGAGAAACTCTTTGAAATTGGCAAATCCATAGAAATTGGGTTTGCCTCTAGTACGACAGAGTCCGATGATTTTGATGATGAGAACAAAGGTAATGTGATTAAGGGCGAAATTACAGCGATTGAAACCCATTTCACCAGTGAGGCCCAAGCGCCCATCATTGTGCGCGGTTATGATATCTCCCATCGGTTACATCGCGGTCGTCACAATCGCTCATTCCAGAATAAAACAGATTCTGACATTGTTAAATCTATTGCGTCGGAAGTGGGCATTTCAGTCGGGACTGTAGATACTACGGGCGGTCCCTATGGTTATGGTGACATTGGTGGGGCCAGTGGCTATGTGTTTCAACAAAACCAGACCAATATGGAGTTTTTGCGGGAGCGGGCGGCCCGCAATGGATTTGAACTATTTGTGCAGGATGGGAAACTGTATTTTCGTAAACCTAAAAAAGATAGCACCCTAGAATTGGAGTGGTTGAAAAACGTCCACAGTTTTCGCGTCCGCGTCAGCAGTGCGGAACAAATGAAAAGTGTGGAGGTGCGAGGGTGGGACTATAGTCGTAAGGAAGTGATTGCGGAAAGTATTAGCTCCGCCCAAAAGGTCTTAACAGAAACAGATAGCGGTGCGGGTAGTACAACCGTCAGTAGCTTTAATGGACAGCCCAGCACTCCCACCCTAATTATGGTGGACCAACCGATCTCTCAATCCAAAGAGGCCAAGACCATGGCCCAGGCCCTATTTGATGAACTGGGGGGAGAGTTTGTCCAGGCCGATGCGCGGGCGGAAGGTAACCCCTTGATCCGTCCGGGGCGAGTGGTTAAGTTGACCGGAATGGGTAAGTATAGCGGGAGCTATTATGTCACAGAAACCCGTCAACTTTTCCATGAACGGATCTATACAACAGAGTTTGCGGTTAGGGGGCTGCGGGGTGGTGATTTGCTCCAAACCCTGGAAGCCAGAAATACGTTACAGCCAGGGCAAACCCACATGGTGGGCATTGTTGCCGACAATAATGATCCGAAGGGATGGGGACGGGTGCGCGTTAAGCTACCCACGTTAACCGAGGACCATATGAGTAACTGGGCGCGGGTGGTATCAGCAGGGGTGGGACCATCACGGGGGGTGGATTGGTTGCCGGAAATTAATGATGAGGTATTGGTAGCCTTTGAACATGGCGATATTCATCGGCCTTTTGTGTTGGGCGGAATCTGGAATGGCAAAGATGCCCCTCCAGAAAAGACAGAGGATGTTGTTGTCGGAGGCAAGGTGCGGTTACGGACATTCAAAACCCGTTTGGGACACACATTACAGTTTGTCGAAGAGGATAAGGGGGATAGTAAAAAAGGAGTTTACTTAACCACGGTCGATAATCATTTGCTGCATTTTAATGATACAGATAAGTACATTGAGCTCAAGACGAAAGATAGCCATCAGCTGAAGTTGGATGATAAAAACAAAAAAATCGATCTAAAAACCAAAGGTGGTCATCAAATCACCATGGATGACAGTGGTAAGAATGTGAATATTATCTCCACTGGCAGTCTCAATGCTAAATCGGGAACCAGTGGCAACAGTGAAAAGATCAATATTAATGGTGGTGAGATTACCCTCACGGGCGCAACTAAAATTACCCTGAAGGTGGGTAGCAATAAAATTGTTCTCAGTAGTTCAGGAATCGATATTACGGGTACGCAACTGAATATGAAGGCCAATGCGAGTGCCAAGCTACAGGGAGCGATGGTGGATGTTAAAGGTCAGGGGAGTGTCAATGTGCAGAGTACCGGTATGACTAAGGTGGCGGGCAGTATCTTGAAGCTAAATTAAGGTGAATTATGGGAATGCAAGTTGTGGCGGGGGCAATGCTCCAATGTCCGTTTGGTGTCGCTCCAAGTACGCTTAATGTGATTCCCAAGGGACCACCTGCATTTGCATCGGGGCCTTTCGCTGCAACGATTATGGACTTTGTCCCGATTGCAAATGTTATGCCCTTTGGAATGTGTACGTCGTTGGCGAACCCGACGGTAGCCACTGCCACTGCGGCCGCCTTAGGAGTGTTGACGCCCATGCCCTGTATTCCTGTGATTCCGGCACCGTGGGCACCGGGGTCACCAACGGTATTGATTGGCACATTCCCGGCACTGAATGATAGTTCGAAATGTATGTGTACCTGGGGTGGGGTGATTTCGATTATCAACCCTGGCCAGTTTACCGTACAGATTCCTTAACAGACTTTTGGAACCTGTCCACATCGTTTATTCTCTCCTGTTGCCCCCTTTCAACCAATGATCACACCCTGTTCCAAGCCCACATTTGTTTTGCCTATCGTTGTTTTACTACTGATGCCTTCACCAGCTAAGGCATTTAGCGCTAACGATTTGGAGGCCCTGCGCGAACTACGACAGTGTAGACGATGTAATCTAGAAGCAGTCAATTTGGCCCATGCCTATCTACAACAGGCAAACCTGAGTCGGGCCAATCTGCAAAATGCCAATCTCAACACGGCGGATCTGCGGGGAGCTTTTTTACATAATGCAGACCTCCGTAATGCAGACCTCCGTAATGCGGATTTGCGGGGAGCCAATCTACAAAATGCCAGGCTGGAAGGAGCACAGCTAGCAGATCTTCGTATTGATGACCAGACCATGCTATCGGCTAAGTGGCGGTTGGTGTATGACTTAGTTACCCATGGCTACAATGGTCAAGACCTGACGGGCGTGGACCTGAGTGGGGCCAATTTAGATGGTGTTGATCTGCGCAATGCGGATTTAACCAATGCTAATCTGACCGAAGCTATCTTAGCGGGGGCTGATTTACGCCACAGTAGTCTGGAGGGATCTGTCTCCACCGAGGCTGATTTGTTCATTGCCGATTTGCGACAAACAAACCTACAAGATGTAAATTTCGAGGATGCTAGTCTCCGTGCCGCTGACCTGCGGGAGGCTACTTTAACCTCTACCAATTTTCGGAATGCAGATCTGGCTCTTGCTTATTTGCATGCAGCTCAGTTGGATACAGCGGACCTCCGTCGTTCCAATCTTTCGGCTGCCATATTAACAGACACTAACCTGCAGGGGAGAGATTTAGAAGGAGCCAATTTGTTTGCAGCTGATATCAGGGGTGCGAATCTCTCCGACACTAATTTTGAGGATGCACAGCTGATCGGTGCGAATCTCGCCAATGCCACCCTGACCGAAGCATCTCTCGACGGTGCCACCATTGAGGGTGTGACCTTGCGGGGTCTCAGTTTACAGTCCGTTGACCTGAGTCGTCAGAATTTACGAGGCGTTGACTTTTCAGGTTCGGATCTCAGTCATAGTAATCTGAGTGACTCTGATTTGAGAGATGCCAATCTCAGTGGTGCGGTTCTCACCAACAGTCTTTTGATTGGGGCCAAGCTGATAAGAACAAATTTGAGTGGTGCTGATCTTACAAAGGCTAACCTGAGTAAGGGAGATTTTCGGGAAGCTAATTTTGAAAATGCGACGTTGACAGACACTAATTTTAGCGGCGCAGACTTACGGGGGGCCAACCTTGAGGGTGCATCGTTAGGGGGCATTCAATTTAGTGATGCCACCAACCTCTGTGGAGCGATCTTGCCTGATGGGACAACTTTTACATGCAGTCAGTAAGTTGGAAACTAGTGGATAGGTTTCTGCTAAGGCCAACGGATAGACAAGAATATTGGCTAAATAGTCGCCTCAGGGGAGCAACAGAGCAACAGCAATAATCTCTGTATCATCGGTTTCAAAATCCTGAAACATGCAACGTAACTGGTTTGATTAGAAGACGTTTTCAATGGCTTTTAGGTTTTGTTATGGGCTTAAAAAAAGCTCTTCCGGAACTGCCGTGGTCGACTACTATATCTAGCGTTACGGATGAGAGCATGACACCTGTGGGATGATTGAGGTGGTCGATTCCATGGAGGCTAGCTATGGATAACTCTATTCGTATCCCTCTTGACCTACCGGACGTTCGTGTCCTAGATCTTTCCAAGACTGACCAGGGTGCTTGGCTAATGTCATCAATGTGGCCGACAGATCAGGCACTCTCATGGCTTTGAACCTGCCATCCAGCTACGTTACCTCCCCTTGTTTGAAACGCCTGTTTTTATTGAATTTTGCCCTAAGCGCTACCGCTGCCCACTCTGCGAGAGGAAGCCCACTACCACCGAACGACTGAGTTGGCATGAGTTACGGAGTCCCAACGCCAAGCCTTATGAACAGTGGCTAGTTCGGATGCTAATCAACTCGACGGTTGCAGACGTAGCTAGAAAGCTGAATATCAGTGAAGAGGCCGTCGCTGGTGTTCTGAAGCGTTATCGCGACTACCCAAGCCATACGATTTGGAAGGTTAGGTCGTTCGACTATTTAAGATAATAGGTGGACCGTCGCAGGAAAAGCACCGATGCATTGTCCGTTGGTTGGGATTGAGTCTATGTTAAAAGGCTTTCTGAAGGACTATCGCGAGGCCTTACAGGTTATTTTTCTCTGCTCATAACCTTCCAAGTCGTGTCCCATACATGTGGAGAATGTCATCTGGCATTCATCGATGGTGAAAAAGTACATCTACATCACATTGATGGTGACCGGAATAATTGGGCGATAAACAACTGTTTAGCCGTCCATGAATCTTGTCACGATTATATCCATATGGGCAAACGCTAATTCTCTCCTCAAACGGCTGGAATTATCTCAGGTAGTCGGGAGCCGGATGCGGTGAAAGTCGCACGTCCGGATCTAAGTGGGAGGGGCGAAGTGGTAACACTTCCTCCGACCCAACCTAAAAATAGTATGCTGAATTTGAGCTATCATGTCCCTTGAAATCAGAGCGTTTTGGCGGTTACTCGATTTTTGAAGGTGGATGGCGCGACGGATTAATCAAAAATGTGTGGCCTGTGCTCAGATGAGTGTGGCAAAGTCAAGGCAGCTCCATGGGGAGTCTGGCGATGGTTGCTGGGTGGAAAAGCGGTGTCATCGACGGCTGAAATGCCCCCATAATTTTGGGGGGCACTACAGTATTTATTTCGAAGCCTTGACGTAGTGGATTGTAATGTCTTGCTCTCAAATAGAACGTATAGCCACTGACTTAGCTTTACCCAAGTTGCTATAAGTGGCTGAATTTGGTTTAAGTAGGGCATTAGAGTGTCGAGTGATCGCTAAGGTTTTGGACTTGGTCAAGTGCTTGTTACTGAAGCTGGGCGGTCTTGCTGGTAGGGCAATGGCTCGGCATAATCCAGCAGTTATATCGCTTTTATGTAACGACTTAGTCCTTGGTCCGACTGGGTTTGCTATACCTCTTAATGTATTAAGTCGAGCTTAGTTTCATACTCATCTAAAAAAGTTGTATCACTCTGCATAATCTCTAGAAACTCCCCTGATAGGTCAATAGACGCTTACTAATGACTTCCGTAAGGACATTGATTTTTTCTCTGCTGGAGGAGTTCCCATGAAATTTAATCAAACTCAAATAGAGATTACTTCTACGCTTAAATCTGACTCAACATTCGGTCAAAGTAAAACAATTTCGACGGAGCCTACTTCGCAATATCTTTCTACCTTTCAGCGCAAACTTTTAGAAAAACGTCTGAAAAAAGGCGATTTGTCAACGCTGTGGTGCAAGCGTATTCAAATTATGTTGCTCGCTGATCAGGGTAAATCTCAAACAGAGATTTGTCAGCTACTTGGTTGCTGTCATGCGACAGCACGACACTGGATTTTGATTGCACAATCAGGTCAGGCCCATACCTGCTGTGATAACACTCTAGGGCGACCCAAGATTGTTCATGATGAATATCTCAATCGCCTGAAAGAACTGGTCGAACATAGCCCTCGCGATCACGGGTATGTCTTTCGTCGCTGGACTGCAGGTTGGCTAAGCAAACACCTGGAGAAAGAATACAACATTCGAGTTAGCGATCGCCATATCAATCGATTACTCAAGCAAATGGGATTATCCACACGGCCTCAGTCTTTGTCTAAGACTGACTGTACAACGTCTAAGGATATATCAGCTGCTCAGGCATCAGAACTAAAAGCTCGTGCAAAAAAAATTGCGATTCACGATTTGCAACCAGCTTCTAATCTCGAATCTGGGCTCTATCAACTAAGCTATGTGGCTCAGAGCTAGATTTTACAAGTTTAGTTTCTAGATGAATTTGGCTGCTTCTATCAATCGCACGCGCAAACAACCCCATTTAGATCCGTTGAACAAGAGGTCAAATATCGATGGCGCAGAATCTCGTAGCGTTTTCTCTCTCCTGTCAGACACTCAGTCATCTCTTTAGGATAGCTATTTCAGAAGCTCAACTACAAGCGTGTCTGAAACAGACTCAGAAAACTCAGCCAAAGGTTGGCGCTTTCTGGCATAGTCAGCAGGATAAGCCTGGACTTTACATTGTTTTTTCTGGGAAAATTCGTCTCCTCAATGAAGCAGGACAATTGGTAGAGACCATTGGTCCTGGTGGTGCCTTTGGTGACTGTACTCTGTTTCCGGCGGATGGTGAGTTTCTAACTTATTCTGCGCGGGCTTCCCTAGGGGTGGAAGTTGGCTTTCTGCCTCAGTCCTGGATAGATGATCTGATCTTCCACTTTCCTGAGGTCCATCAACACTTGTTAAATCGGGCAAGAATACATAATGCCCGACTAGAATCTGATATTTCCTTAAGGGGCAATCGTGAAACTAGCAGCGAAGCTGCCAGCAAGGTTGCTAGAAAGTCTGTCAGTAGCCTTGCCCCTATAAAGTCAATTCCTAACGCCAGTCGGGTACGCAAAGCATTCTTTCCTACACCTAACCAACGGGTTGGGCACCTTTTTCAGCGTATAATTCGGCGCTATCCTTTCTATGGGCAGCAAAGTGCTTCCGACTGTGGGGCTGCTTGTCTGTCTATGGTGGCTCGTTACTGGGGCAAACGATTCAGCATCAATCGTCTGCGCGATATTGCCAATGTTGATCGTAATGGGGCTTCACTGCGTGGCCTGTCTACTGCAGCTGAAAGTGTTGGCTTCAATAGCCGTCCCATAAAGGCAAGTTTGGATCAGCTCGCCAAGCAGCCGCTACCGGCTATTGTTCATTGGGAAGGTAAGCACTACATCGTGGTGTACGAAATCACACCTAAGCATGTGATTGTGGCTGATCCAGCAATCGGCCAGCGCACCCTTACCGTGAAAGATTTCAAGGCTGGTTGGACTGGTTACGCTCTGCTATTAACGCCAACAGCGCTCTTTCGGGAAACTCTAGAAAGCACCACTCCATTCTGGCAGTTCTTTGAGTTGTTGAAGCCTCACGGGGTGGTAATGTTAGAGATTCTGATTACCTCTCTCTGCATCCAGTTGTTGGGACTCATTACACCGCTGTTTACCCAACTTATCCTTGATCGGGTAGTGGTGCAACGCTCAGAATTAACCCTGGTGGCAGTGGGACTAGGATTAATCATTTTTGGTCTGTTTCGGGTTGCTATGACAGGGCTCAGACAGTACCTACTTGACCATACAGCAAATCGAATTGATCTGGCCTTAATCGTCGGATTTATTCGTCATACTCTACGGCTGCCATTGGGCTTTTTTGAATCGCGCTATGTTGGCGATATTATTGCTAGAGTCCAGGAAAATCGTAAAATTGAACGTTTTTTGACGGGTGAGTCTTTATCTATCTTGCTTGATCTGTTGACAGTATTTGTCTACATCGGGCTTATGTTTTGGTATAGCTGGAAAATGGCTTTGCTAGCCCTGGTGATTATTCCACCATTCTTTTTATTAGCACTGCTGGCCACACCTTTTCTGAGACGAATTTCACGAGAGGTGTTTAATGCCTATGCCAGTGAAAATAGCTATTTGATTGAGACTCTCTCTGGCGTTAGAACCGTTAAAGCAATGGCTGTCGAGCAAACAGTTCGTTGGCATTGGGAAGAGTTACTAAATCAGGAAATTAAAAAAGGATTTTCCAGCCAAATTATTAGCAATCGTTTACAAATTGTTAGTCATACTATCGAAACGCTGGCAACTACTGGCCTACTTTGGT
Source organism: Leptothoe sp. LEGE 181152 (assembly GCF_032906605.1). Taxonomy (NCBI): domain Bacteria; kingdom Bacillati; phylum Cyanobacteriota; class Cyanophyceae; order Nodosilineales; family Cymatolegaceae; genus Leptothoe; species Leptothoe sp. LEGE 181152. The sequence continues at coordinate 67,613 of NZ_JASATU010000016.1, read as the reverse complement.
TTGGGGCCTGGCTAGTGATTCAAAATGAGTTGACTATTGGCCAGTTGGTAGCCTTTAACATGCTTCTCGGCAATGTTATTAGTCCTTTTCAACGTTTAACAGTCCTTTGGAATCAATTCCAGGAGGTTGCTATTGCTGTAGAGCGCATTAATGATATTCTCGATGCTGAGCCAGAGGAAAATTGGCTCACTGAAGTGCGACAGGGCTTGCCCTTGATTAACGGTAAAATTCGCTTTGATCAGGTGACTTTTCGCTACCATCCTGACAGTGACATTAACGTACTCGAAAATCTGAGTTTTGAGGTGCAACCAGGACAAATGGTAGCTCTGGTGGGCCGCAGTGGCTCAGGTAAAACTACGATTTCTAAATTACTGCTAGGACTATATCCTCCTACGGATGGCAAAATTTTGGTGGATGGCTATGACCTATCGACTCTAGCCATGCAGTCGTTTCGTCAACAAGTTGGGGTCGTCGATCAAGATACTTTTCTTTTTGGCAGCACAATTCGCGAAAATATTAGCCTGGGCCATCCCAGTATGTCCCTTGAATCAATTGTGGAAGCAGCTACTTTGGCTGGAGCCGATGAGTTTATTCGCAGATTACCCATGGGCTATGAGACTCAAATTGGTGAAGGTGGTGGCATGTTATCAGGCGGACAGCGACAGCGACTGGCCATCGCTCGGGCACTCCTGGGCAACCCAAAATTGTTAATTTTGGATGAGGCAACTTCTCACCTGGATGCAGAATCAGAGCGTATTATTCAACAAAACTTAAATCAAATTATCAAAGACAGAACAACACTGGTAATTGCTCATCGATTATCGACTATTCGTAATGCCGATCTGATTCTGGTATTAGATCGCGGGATTTTAGTAGAGTCAGGGAATCATGAAGCCCTGATGGCTCGTCGAGGTCATTACTACTACCTCAATCAACAACAATTAGCCACCTTGAATTGAGCCATTGCTTGACATGAAGTGTTGTCTGCTGCGACGCAAAAAATATCTCAAAATCTTTGCCCCTTTAATTTTATTTATCTCTATCTATTATCTATCACTTAATTTTGGTGAATTCGATGCCCAATTCTCTCAATGGTCACGTTGCCCATGCTGCTTTGCTAACTCCATTACAGGGATCCAAAAAACAGCAAAAACAACCAGAGCTGCAGAAAGATAGCCCACTTCAACCCATCGCCCAAAAATCCTCGCCAGTTCTCAAAGCAGATTGGTCCCACGCTACCGAAGAACTGCTGGACAGCATGCCTCAAGTCTGGACACGAGGTCTGTTATATTTACTCTTACTATTTGTGGCTGTGGTATTACCCTGGGCAATGTTTTCCCGCGTTGACGAAACCGGCACTGCTCGGGGACGTCTGGAACCTAAAGGACAGACCCTGCGATTAGATACTGAGGTGGCAGGCTCAATTGCGACTATCCAGGTCGAAGAAGGCGATCGTGTTGAAGTCGGTCAGCAGCTCTTAGTCTTAGACTCTGAATTGATTGAAGTTGAGCTACGGCAAACGCAAGAGCAGCGAGATGGTCAAGCAGATCGTCTGGCTCAACTTAATCTCTTGAGAAATCAGCTAACGACTACCCTCACGATCCAGCAGCAACAAAATCAAGCCCAAGCTCTGGAACGGAAAACTCAAATTGATCAGGCTACCCAGCAAATCGAACATGCTAGAACTGAGCTTGATCTGAGGGTAATGAACCTTGCGAGTGCCAAGCGAGAATTAAACCGTTATAGGACCCTTTACGAGCAAGAGATTATTCCTAAAGTCGAAGTTGTCGAACATGAGGATGTGTTGATGGAGCGGCAACGTCTCTATGAGCAGGCCCAGGCTGATGTTATCCAGGCAAAGCTTCAACAACAAGAACGGCTGCAGAGTTATGACAGTTTGCTGCACACAGGTGAACTCTCGATGCTTCAGATACAGGAAGAATTGAAAAATCTGGAAACTCAAATCACCCAACTCACTTCCGAAATTGCTCAAAGTACCCATGCGATTCAATCACTTAAACTGCAATTAGAGCAACGTGTAATTACCTCCCCTGTGGCCGGAATTATTTTTGAGTTGCCTTTTCAGCAAGCAGGGGCAGTGGTTCAACCCGGTAGTAAGGTCGCTGAAATTGCCCCAGAGGGAGCGACTTTTATTGTGAATGCCCAGATCGCTACAACCGAAAGTGGATCGCTGCGTGAAGGGCTGCCAGTAAAACTCAAATTTGATGCCTACCCTTTTCAGGATTACGGTATTGCGACAGGAACAGTGGCAAGTATTTCTCCAACTTCACGAGTTGAAGAAACGATTCAAGGTGATGTCGATACGTATCAGCTAGAAATTGAACTCGACCAACCTTGTTTGCCGACGCCTCAGGAATGTCTTCCTTTGCGGCCAGGTGACACAGCTACTGCAGAAGTGATTGTTCAGCAACGTCGCATTGTTGACATTATCTTAGACCCCTTTAAGAAGCTGAGTAAAGACGGTTTACAGCTCTAGATAGGCTACTCAGCAGATATTTCAATTGACGTGTTATTTCTTCTTAAATAAGGACATGGGAGATTAAATTATGAATACAGTTAAAAAAATAAAAATGACTCCCGGTGAGTTTCTCCATCAGGCTAAGACGTTAGCCCATCTACCGACTTTAGTTGAAGCGATCTCAACTCGTCAGGTTATCCAAGCAAAAGCGAAAAATTTGAGCCTGGATGTCACCCCTCAGGAGCTGCAGCAAGCTGCTGACCTGTTTCGTAACATGAATCAACTACACAGTGCAGAAGCCACTTTTTTGTGGCTTGAAAAATATCAACTCTCTTTAGATGAGTTTGAGGAGTTTATCCATGGCAATATACTGTCTCATAAAGTGGCTGACCATCTTTTCTCAGATCAGGTAGAACCCTATTTCTATGAACATCGAATAGTTTATGAACAGGCTATTTTTTATGAAATTATTTTTGAGGATGAGGACTTAGCTTTAGAATCTTTTTATGCGATTGAAGAAAAAGAAGTAAGCTTCTCAGATGTTGCTCATCAGTATACTCAGGATAAAGAAAGTCGGCGTATTGGTGGATATCGAGGTGCCGTCAGTCGCAAAGACCTGAAGCCTGAGATCTCGGCTGCTGTGTTTGCCTCTAAGCCACCTACACTTTTGCAACCAATTCTAACGGCTCAGGGTAGCCACTTAATCTTGGTCGAGGAAATCATTCTTGCACAACTAACTGAGTCTCTAAAAGTGCAAATCTTAAATAATTTGTTTAAGGAATGGCTAAAAGAAGAAGCCCAAAGTATTGAAATTGACTTTGATGTAGATAACTATGCACAAGCGAATCCTGACAGTGACATGACTTTAGCTGTTATGTCTGGTTAATTTCTAAAAAGAAATATCGAATATAGACAGCTTTCTTTGTTGACCATTTATCTTCGTATGACCTATGATTTTTCGTTTAAACGCCCAAAATGTTTTCGACTATCTTCAAGGCACTGACCTCTGGACTGAACCGGAGTCACCGACAGGACAAGTTGAACTAAAGCCAGCGAAGAACTTCAACCTGTTAGTCAGCCTCAACACTGGCAAAAAGTTTCTAGTGAAGCAAGAGCGTTATGCGCCAGATGGTAAAGCCGCAGGCGAATTTTTCAATGAGTGGCATATTCGCAAATTCTGGCAAACATTTCCAGAGTTTGCTGCGGTACAGCCTTCAGCATCAAGCCTAGTACACTTTGATGCTGAACATGCGATTGCTATTTTTGAGTATCTGGATGATTACCGTGACCTAGGAGATTTCTATGCGAAAGAAAATCACTATCCGGAGCAAATTTCTACCGCGATTGGTCAAACCATAGCAGCTCTACACAAAGCCACTTTTCGCCAGGCGGAGTATCAGTCCTTTTTAACTAAGGAAGCAGCTACAAATAGTACCCGAAAACCGTACTTGCAGAACCTAGAGCGCCCAACTCCTGAGATCTTTAGCGGTCTACCAGGGGACGGGATACGGTTCTTTGTCCTCTACCAGCGTTTTGCGAGTTTGAGGCGGGCGATCGCAGCAGCTAATGTGCAAGTTACACCCTGTTGCTTAACTCACAATGATCTCAAAATCAACAACATTTTACTGCATCCAGAGCGCCTACGGTCATCTTCCACTGCTTCTGCCGATTCCGCCGAACTCCCTGACTTGATTCGTTTGATCGACTGGGAACAGGCAGGTTGGGGTGACCCTGCTTTTGACCTGGGATCGGTAATTGCTAGTTATTTACAACTCTGGTTAGGGAGCTTAATTGTTAGTCAAGACATGGCGATTGAAGAAAGCTTGAAATTGGCCATGACTCCGCTGGAACTGTTACAGCCTTCGCTCCAAGCTTTAGTCAAGGCCTATTTTGATGAGTTTCCTGAAATTCTGGCACAGCGACCTGACTTTTTATCCCTGACTTTGAAGTTGGCTGGGATTGTGCTGATTTTTCAGATTCAATCTGTCTTACGGTATCAAAAAAAATTTGGCAATAACCAGATCTGTACTCTGCAAGTAGCAAAAAGTTTGCTCTGTCAGCCAGAATTAGCGATTCCGACACTGTTTGGTACCGATAGCCTGCAGGTGCCCACCCTTTCTACTGTGATGTAAATTTACTTTGGATTTCTAACTATGGTTCTTTCCACTTCAGTTGCGTCAGCCTCCCTGGCGACTTTACCTTCTAACCTAGCTGATGCCTTAGAAGATATGGCGGCATCCGTCATGATTCAGTCAGACCTTTGCATTAAACACCCTCAGTATCAGCCCTTTCAAGTTCCGCCCGAGATCGTCAATCGATTTGAACATGTTCCGGCTGATTTAAAACAAAAGTATCTCATGCTCCAGCTTAGGAGTTTTTTGTATGGCATCTACTACAACGGTTCTTTACAAACGGAACTGGCTCTGGATAGTGATTCCGAAAAACAAACTCAATTCCAAGATCTAGAGAACAATACTTACTTTGGCCTTGATCTCGACTTTTTGACTCAACTGCATCAGCATAATACTGGAACCGGCTATTTTGATCCGGGTTGGCAGGTCGTCGAACAAGTCTCCGAGGAGAACCTTACTGTCAAAAAGGGAGGCTTGACCCTATACATCAATTGCCAGCGTCATTTGGTCCCAGAGGTGACTGCGGCAGTGGGTGAAGTTGTCGCAATTCGCTTGCCCAGTAATTTAATGCAGAACGGTTTTTACGTAGCCGTGGGAAATGCTGGCAAGAGTTCTGAGCGAGTTGAGCAAGGACAAGAACCAATCGTTCGTCTCTATTTCAATGTGACGAGCCAAGGGGCCGTAACTGTTATGAAGACCCTTACCCAACAGATGAATGCCCAAGCGTTGCCCTTCACATTCAAAGTGCTCTATAACCCGGCCAATTATCAGCGTCATGATGCAGGGGTTCTGTATGTAGAGCGTTCCCACTACCTGCAGGTCCGTGGATTGTTGCAGTCAGTTTATGCCAAACATCAGTCTCACTTTGGCCAGCAGGAACCCCTTTTTACCAAACGTCTGGCACCGGGGCTAGGGTTAGCCGAGGAGCCCGATCGCAAGTTTGGTCAGTCTGAAAGTTTCGGTCAAAACCGCTGCCAAATCGTCGCGAATGCTTTGTTAGAAGCAGAGACATTTAGCGACAAGCCAGACTATCCTGAGCAGCGACTAGCTACTATTCAACGACATTTTCAGCAAATTGGCCTCGACCTAACACGCCCTTACCTCAACGCTAATGCTGAGGATATCTATGCTCCTTTGGACCTATGAAAATCACTTCCCTAGAAGATGCAATGAGGAAGACATCATTACAGAACTTTTGTCTTTTTGTAAGAGGTCCATCCATTACAGAAGAAAAGTTTCAGCAGCTGAGCGATCAAAGTTTTGATTTTATCGAGCTCTTCAACCTTTTTTGAAGCTGGTTATTGGATATTTAGAAACATCCTAAAATAGTCCAGTCTGAAGGAGAGAGTTTCCAAAAAAATATTTGAAGCTCAATCTAACAGTCTTAACTATTTTACTTATGTCCTATTTAACGACCTATTGAACAGTGAATGTCTTGGGTAAGCGAGTCGCTTTCGCTTTGAGAACGTGAATTTGACCGGACGGGAGAATAATCTTAGCAGGGAGCTTTGATTGAGTGCGTTCCAAGTAAGTTCATATGTCTCAACTTGTTGAATTGGCCAAACGCTTTAGCAATATCTTCTTCTCAATCAAACGCTAGAATTAATATCTGTCAAGAGCTTCAATGCTTGGCAGGAAAAATTAGCACCAGATTAAGCCGAGAAATCTCGGGTCGAGACTTCTCGGTGAGATGGGAATATAGAAGCTAAGAGTTTTGAACCTAAAACAATCAAATCTAGAAAGGTTACTAACTGTCAGACAGTTAGTAACCTTTCTTATATTCAGATTTTAGATTGCAAAATCTGAATCGGGCACTTCGATGAAATAGTTCTAAAACCAGTCTCTTTTTAAGCTGCCATAGGCAGCTGCTGTACCACTTGTGGATAGCTTCATAGCGTCGTACGTGGAAATTAGAGCGTTAGTGAATGTTTTACGTTGGATAACCTTGCCATGCTGGGCTTTAAATAAATCAAACTGATAAAAGTTGGAATTTATTTTTTTGAATTCAAGTCTTTTGTATTTTATTTATGTCTTTTTAGATATGGCATTTATCTTGTTGTTTGAAGGAAGAGTTTGCATAATAAATATAGGCCAGGATATTACCTGTCTCGAATCAAATCTATATGGAAAACTGACATATTTTTTATAGAAGTTTGCCTGTTGTTTGATTTCCGGTGTATGTTAGCAAATTTAGTTTTTGGAGAAATCAAAATGTCCAGTATTAAGATTGTTAGTTTATCTCCAGCAGGTTTGGAGATGATGCAAAGCCCAGAATCATTTTTAACTGAGCTTGGTGATGCTGAAGATGCAATTTATGGAGGAAAAGTTTATTCTGATAGCCGAGTAGTGGCTTTATCAGTATTCACGACTCCCGCCTGTATTGCATCAGTTATAGCATCAAACATCGTCACCAATACGGATTAGACTTGTTGCGAAATAAGAACCTAATCGAACTAAAAGCACTGGTAGCAGAGGCTTTTGAACGTTCGTTTGTTACAAAACTTAAATCCATTGAGGTACAAGGGTTTAAGCCACTTTGTTACCTTATTTCGCAACAGCTCTATTTTTAACTTGAAAGAAGGTGGGCGATGCCCACCTTCTACTCTTTGAAAATCATCGCAGCAAAAACTTAAAATTGAAGCTTTCATAACCCCAAATGTTATTTGGTTAACTTCTTCTCGTCAATCAGAGTTTTGCTTCCAGGAAAATATCTTCCACACCTGATAGCTCAGGGCTTGTCCTCTACTAACACTCCAACCAAAACACCATGAAAAATAACCATATGATTCGGGAACAAGTAGATCGCAATCTAACCCTTTGCCCTAGCGGACGACCGGAAATTGAAGACAGCCGTGTCTTCGGTATTGTGACAGGAACTGCTGAGCAACCGCAGGTGAACTATCTCAAGAAGACGATTCCCTTAGATGAAGAACTACTGAGCCAAACTCAAGCCGTTACACCCACTGAAGTGTTTAGGATTGCGTCTCCATGTCAGGCTAATAAATGTGTTCACTTTGATGGGCAAGATTGTCGCTTGGTCATGCGGGTAGCTGATCAACTACCACACGTGACTGAGACTTTGCCACCTTGCGCGATTCGTCGTGATTGCCGCTGGTGGAAACAGGAAGGCAAATCAGCCTGCATGCGTTGTCCGCAAATCCTTACAGATAACTATCACCCCACTGAATTGGAAGTGCAGGTCTCGGGTGACCCTAGAGGGCATTTAAGTCACTAAAAGCCTTGCATTTTGCTGAAGACTTCAACAGATAGTTTGTTTGACATATTAGAGGTTCATTGATTCTGCATTGGGTTATCGGACAAAACTACTATCTTTCATCCCTAAAACCCTTCTAGAAATGCTTGATTAAATTGAGAGGTTGAAGCTAGATTATTGGAGGTTGGCTAAGAGTTTCGAAAAATGCATTTACAGCAATAACAACCTATTTGGAGACCAATCATGACTATTGAAATCAAAGACCTAGTTGAGCAAGCTGTTACACTTGCAGCTGAACGGCGACAACAGATGCTTTCTGAGCAGGAAACTACAACCAATAAAGGTGGTGGTGCAAGGCATAATCCCTACACTACTTTTGGCGGGATCTGGGATGGGTTTGGTTCGGTCTTGTTTCCTCGTTAGTCCGTCTTAGTAAATGACAGAGAAAATAGCGTTGGCATAGTTCTCTGTCATCTTTTCTCGGATTAAGCGATTGTACTCATGGATGGCTTTGGTGCGTGAATGTTCTGACAGCCAGATCGATCCTCCAGAGCATCGATTTCAGGATTCAACAGGGTAGCTATCCGGCATTCCCAAATGAGTGATCTGATATAAACTTTCATTACTCTGGAAATGGATGAGATATTGGGTGCTTCAGTGTATGGGTTGTCTAAATAACCGAAATAATTAGGCTAGCTTAGGGTCGACTAATAAGTCGAGAGCATTATCATTGCCTTCACCAAACTATATTTACAGCCAGTTACCCACCAGCACGTAGGGTGCCCAATATCGAGGATGCTGGTATCGAGGATTTTTTAGTAGAGCTAGCTGAGCCTGCCGTAGTGCGATGGCTTTAGTAGTAGGATTATCTATCAGTACTTGATAAAACTGCTGCATTAAGACTGCACTGGTTTCATCATCTATATTCCAGAGTGAGGCCAGGGTACTGCGAGCACCTGCACGTACAGCAACGCCAGCTAACCCTAGTGCGGCTTGTTTATCGCCAGTTGCTGTTTCACAGGCACTTAACACCAATAGTTCAATGGCATCCTGGCGACTTTGTTCACTGTTTCGCAACAGGCGATTTAATGCATTAATTTGAATTGGGTTATCCCAGGCCAGGATAAATGTTTCCTCTGGATTAGAACTAAACTGACCATGTGTGGCAAGATGCACCACTGGAAAAGGAGTTTGGTTGATTGCATCTGTTAACGCACTTTCTGTAAAGGTTTCATTTAACAAGACACGACTATCTAAGGTTGATTGAATTTGCTCGACTTCAACATTTACAAAAGGTAGGGGAATAAAGCCATGACGAGATTCACTTAAACCAGCTGTAATGGCAGCTAGGTCTTGTTCCGCCAACGGCTTTGGGTCTACCAACTTGAGACCCGGTGCCAGGGCCAGGCTATACTTTTGGACTAAATATTGTTGTCCGTCGTAGAGCGTTGCCATCGGAATGTTGCGTAATGCCCCATCCAAAATAAAAATGAGGGTATCAACCTGGGCTTCTTCCAGGGCGGACTCTGCCGGTTTCAACAGACTGTCATAAATTTGTTTTGCCAGGGATTGGGTGCTTCTAAGACCGAAGGAACGCACAACTTGTTGACGTAAATCATTAATAATGACTTCTAGATCGGTTTGGGCCAGAGGCGTTGCATAATGTTGCAGGGGTTGATTGGGGAGTTTCAGAATGACTTCTAGCCGATCTGGCAAGATAATGGGATATAAAACAGCGGTGGCAGACTGGCCATCATCAACTACCTGATCGATTTGTTGTCGAACTGCCAAGCAGGGTTCTCGAAAGAAATTTTCTAGTTCTGCTAGCTGCAGGGATTCAATCACATCTCTAGCCTGTAATAGCTTGTTTTGGCTAATGTTGGATTCTGTAGAAGACGGAGTCAACAATAAATCTACCAGTTCTCGATAAACAGGTTCGACCTTTTCTCGAAAGTCATATTGAATATCGGGGTTAATGGCTACTAGCTCGTTGCGTAGGGATTGTAGGCTTTTGACCGCATCGCTATAGGCTGTGGTGGCATCTGTCAGGTTACCCTGTTGACGCGACAGTTGGCCCAGCTGCCACTGCCAGCGATAGGCAATGTCAGCAGCATTGAGGTTTTGTGCAATTGCCAGGGCGGATGCTAACTGGACCTGTGCCTCAGACAGATTGGCTGTTCGGTTGTAGAGTTCTCCTAAGTAGCCCATTGCGTAAGACTCAGCACGACGATCCCTGAGGTCTTGGGCCTGGTCAAGTGCTTGTTGCAGGAGTTGAGCGGTCTCGTTGGTGGGTAGTGGTTCGGCATGATCCAGCAAGTTACGGGCCAGGACGAGCCGGGTGTAAACGCTAGTGCGACCAACAGGCTGATTAGTTAACTGGGTGCGGATATCGGCAAGGAGTGAAGTCGCCACATCGGTTTTGCCGGTTTCAAACAGTAAACTGAGTCGGGTAATGTTGGCCTTTAGCCGTAAGGAGGATGAAACTGGCTGAACAGAGACTTGCTCAAAATAGTTTAGGGCCTGGTCCGTATTTCCCTGCGCCTGGATCGTATTGCCTAAGCTAAAGCGGATTTTGGCTGTTTCGATGGGATCGCCTAGCTGTTGGGCCAATGTGAGACTTTGTTCCAACACTGTTTGAGATTGTTCAAGGTCGCCCGTAATCCGGAGCAGATCTCCCAGGTTGCGCAACCCTGTTATTTGGCTCAATGAGGGCGAACGGTCTGCAAGGGGAGGATTCAGGTCTGTGAGGGTGTTGAGTGCTCGACGGTAAAAGCCTAGTGCTTGCAAGGCCTGGGCCTGGTTAACCTGACTGCGGAGAATGCCATTGTTGTTACTGGCCTGGCGGTAATCCCGCTCGGCCTGCTGAAAAGAGCTGAGGGCATCTGTGGGTTGCGATCGCAATAAATATATGGTCCCCTGGGTGCTTTGCACCTGGCCTCGACTACTCCAGTAGTCAGGTTGGTCGGGTGATGGGTTACTGTCGAGCAGTTGTAGACTAGTGCTAATGGCCTCATCTGTCTGGGGGCTCTGGCCTATATTTTGATAGGCCAGAGCCAGATGGCTATGTACACTGGCCTGACTCAGCCAGTTTCCCTGGGCGACCAGTTGGTCAACGGCTTGTTGCCAAACCTGGATAGCTGTTTTGTAATTACCTGCTTTGTATAGGTCTCGTCCCTGTTGAATTAGGCTGGATGATGACCTGTCTGTCTGTTGTGCGGTTAGGCTGTTGAGAGAGTTAATTTCAGTATCTGGCGTCTGAACTAAGGCTGGCTGGCTGGCTGGTGCTGGTGGCGGGTACCAGAGGATGCCTATGCCTAGCACTGTGACTAAAGATAGGCAGAAGTAACCCAATGAAAATGTCCTTAGATATCTTCTCATGGTCTGGATGGGCATGCACCACTGTAAGAGATTAACTGGGCTGTTGCCTGGGGAGCCTGGGCTAACAGCTCAACGATGCCAGAGTCATTCATGACAAAAGACTGAGCTTCGACATGTGCTGGGCGATTTGCTGTTGGGGTTAGGGCAGTGGGTTTTGCATTAGTGTCTGTACTCTGGGTGAGGGTATTGGGGTTTCCATAAATTTCTAGGTCTATCAATCCAGGTGATTCACTACGTACTACATCATTGGGGGTGGGGGGTAATCCGCCGCGACCGGTTACTACAAATGCACTCTGCCCTTGGCCAGTATCAGTCAGGCAGCGTTGATCAATTTGGTTGCTCCTATCTACGAGGTCGGTCGGTAACTCAATCAGTCCTTGAGCGGGATCAAGGTTGGGGGTATTGAGAGTGACAGTGCCCGATAGGCCAAACTCGGAGCTGGCGGTGATGTCACTGAGGGGTGTTAGCTTGGGGCGAAATTCTAGACCAAGGATATTTCGGGCGGTGATGTTGATATTGCCGCCATTACCTTCAAAGGCATTGGCAGTGATGTCGCTGTTTTCATCAGGAACAGCAACGAGAAAACTATTGGGACCAGTAATGCTGATATTGCCACCATCACCGCCAGCTTGGGCGGTTCCGGCAGTAGCAGAGAGAGTGCTACCGTTGCGCAACACTAAGACATCTTCCAGGGTGAAGGTCAGGTTACCCCCATTACTGCTGCGCGTGGTGGCGGTGATGGCACTACCGTTGTTTAGCGTTAGTTGGTCAGCGATTGTCGTGATATTCCCCCCCTGAGCTTGCCCTTCGGAGTTGACCGTAATCCGCCCACCGTTATTTAAAGCGACCTCAGGAGTGCTTTGGAGAATTACAGGCTCTCCACCTTGCTCGACAATCTCATTACCGATGAAAATATTCCCCCCCAATCCGGACGAAACAGGGCCTGTACTGGATTCAACAGTACTATTATCAATAGTCAGACTGTCGGCAACGTCCAAGAGTATGTCTCCTGCTTGGCCTGATGCTGTGGTAGTTGCTGCGATGGTTATTCCCTCCTTGAGGGTGACTTCCGGAGCCGTCAGTGTCACCTGCCCTGCATCACCTTGTCCCAGGGTCTCAACCGAGACTCGTCCTTGCCCCTGAATGTTAATAGTTTCAGGGGCCGTAATCTCAATACCACCGCCGATGCCAGTGGCTGTCGTGCGAGCAGCAATAAAACCATTGTCTCTGAATTGGATATTTAAATCGGTATCATGGCTAGTGGGTTGGATGGATAAGTCTCCTGCGGGTGCAGCGCTGTTGGTTTCGGCAAAGACCCCCAGTTCACCGGAGATATCTAACACCGAGGTATTGAGCTTGATATCGCTGTTGCCTGCCTGGTTGGTAGAGTCTACGGTAATGGTGGTACTGAGTTCTGCATTCTGACCAATGGTAAGGATTGGGGCCGTGATTTCAATGTCACCGGGGGCACCAGCACCAGAAGTTTCAGCAGTCAGACGGGTGTTTTGTCCTAGGGTTACGGCTTCTGATGCTTCAACCCTGATGGAACTAGCGTTACCTGCACCAGTAGTCTCGGTTGAAATAAAGGCAGCATCCGCAAGGCTTAAGTTGGGGGTGGCGATGGTGATCTCTCCTGCATTTCCCAACGCCGAGGTACTGGCAGCGAGCCCTGCCCTATCCAGTAGTTCGATGCTCTCAGACGCCTCCAATATAATCCCCTCAGAATCTCCTTCAGACCTCTCTGATATGCTGCTGGACTCGACTTGGCTGAAAACGCCACTGTTATCACCATTGCTAGATGCTCCCTGAGCACGAAATGTGGTGGTATTTACCACGATTTGCCCAGCATTGCCCTGATTCAAGGTATTGGTAATGAGTTGTGCCCCATCCAGGAGTTCGATGCTGTCAGATGCTACTAATTCAATTTTTCCAGAAGAGCGCTCATCCTCATCGAACGTGAAGTTAAAGCTGAAAACACCACTGTTATCACCGTTGCTAGCTTCTCCCTGAGCGCGAAAGGTATTGGTATCCACCACTATTGAGCCAACAGTGCCTGCACCCCGATCTCTAATAGTGGTACTGAGTCGTCCCCCATCCAAGAGTTCAACGCTGTTAGAAGCCTCCAGGACTATGCCCCCAGAGTTCCCCTCAGCAAATCCTTCAATTTCGCTGATAACACCGCTCCGTCCTCGGCTGCTTTCTCCTTGAGCGCGAAAGGTAGTGGTGTTTATGGCGATTGGACCAGTATTGCCCTGACCAGAGTTACTGGCAGCAAGTTGTGCCCCATCCAGGAGTTCGACGCTCTCAGATGCTTCTAACACAATTCCTCCAGAATTCCCCACCGCGAGAGATCTGACTTCACTAAAAACAGTACTCGGGACACCGAAACTGCCTGTTCCCTGTGCGCGAAAGGTAGTGGTGTTCACTTCGATGGGTCCGGCATTTCCCTGACCAGCGGTATTGCTAAGGATTAATGTCCCATCCAGAAGTTCAACACTTTCTGAAGCCTCCAAAACAATTCCCCCAGAGTTTCCCACAGCGAACGGTTCGACTTCGCTGACAACATCACTGTCCTGCGCACGAAAGATAGTGGTGTTTACGACGATGGGCCCAGCATTTCCCTGACCAGCGGTATTGGCCTCGAGTCCTGCTTTATTAAGGAGTTCAACACTGTCAGATGCTTCTAATACAATTCCCCCAGAGTTCCCCACAGCGTTTCTTCCAACTTCGCTAAAGATGCCTGCTCCATCCAGGAGTTCGACCCTTTCAGAAGCTTCCACCACGATCCCTCCAGAGTTTCCTACAGCATCCTCTTCGACATTGTTGAAAATGCCGCCACTGCGACGTAAAACTTCACTAGATGCTCCCTGAGCACGAAAAGTACCGGTGTTCACCACGATTTGCCCAGCATTGCCCAGACCAAAGGTACTGGCCTCGATTCGTGTTCCATCCAAAAGTTCCACTAGATTAGAGGCATTGATAACAATATCCCCTGCCCCATTGCCGCTCGTCGCGTCTGCCCTAATTCCGGCCACAATCTCGCTCGCCTGAGTCAGACTAAGGGTGTCAGCTAAGATGGCAACGCTCCCATCACCATCCCCTTGTACATTCACTGTGGCTCCGGCCTCGAACAAAACATCCCCACGGACAACATTTTCAGGAAAAGCAATCCTCTGATTCGCGTCTAACGTAATCACCCCTGCTGCATTCAATCCGCCCAACTGCACATCTGCCCCTGGTGCCAGAATTTGTCCGCTTTCCAGGCGAACATCTCCCCCCAGCAACGTCAGGGTTTCACCTGCAGGCACCTGTAAGCCGCCCACATCATTAGGATCCGAACTCAGAACATCAAGAAAAATTGTGTAAGCTCCACTCTCTTGGCCATTGTCTGTATAGCCTGCTAAGGGTAAGACCGACCCTGGCCCTGTCGGTCTAAAGTCATTAAGTGAAAAAATATCTCCCCCTGCACTTACGGGGCGATTGTTAAAACTAGATAGACCCAAATAAAATTCCCCTGATGCGGTTACTTCTTGAGCAGGCAACGTCGATTGAAGCCCTACATCATCATCATTGCCAATAATCCCCAGTCCGTTTTCATCAAACAAGAAAACAATTGTATCCACATCGGTTCCGCCGACCGTGCTCGCCGAAAAAGAAGAGCCTGCGGGCAGTAAGAGCCTGTACAAATCAACATCATTATTCTCGGCGAGTTCGCCCGTGATGGTGTTGGGTACCGATGATCCTGCATCATTAGCAACTTGGGCTGTATCTAGTAAAGGCCCTGCATCAGCGACTTCAGTGATGTTTCCTGCCGTAAAAGAAATCGGTTGACTACGAACCACAATGTCCCCTGGATTTTGCCCAACTTGCAGCCCCACCGGTTGGCTAATCGTTAGCAAAGGCGGAACTGTTGGATTAACAGTGTCAAATTCATACTCGTTAAATAAGACGCTGTCGGCAGTACTGGCGAAAAAGGAACCGCCCACATCTAAGCGACTATTGGGACCAAAGATAATCCCATTCGGATTTAGCAAGAACAAATTTGCATCGCCCAAGACGCCTAACGTACCGTCTATTGCTGAAGAGTTTGCACCGGTTACTCGACTAAAAATGTTCTCGATCCCAATGCGGTTGCTGAAGTAAGCCCCTCGTCCTTGTTCAACATTGAATTCGATAAAACTGTGAAACAAGTGGGAACCTCTAACAGCCCCACCATCAATGATGTCTACAGATAAACCATCGATAGTTTGATTGGGAATAATTTGAGAATTTTCTGCTCCTAAACTGTTGTCAGGGATAAGGTTGCTTTGAGCTAATGTAGGTGCGACTAAAAAAACACTAGTCCCATAAGCCAAATAGCTAATGAGGTTAAGGTAACAAGACCAGTGGTTTAAAGGCTGACTCATGTTTATATCCTCTACTCCTGGAAGTTATGGTGATTCCCAATCGCTTCGAATACAGTGTTTCCCTTTCTACTTTTCGATACTCGGTCTAAATCACAAATGCTTTGATTATAAATATGTTGCCGAACATCATTTTAATATCAAAGCTTTCTCCGGGTAAACCCTGAAACTGTTTGAGCTATATATTTATTTCAAGGCCTTGACGTGGTGAATCGTAATGCCTGGCCCTCAAACAGAATGCCTAGCCACTGACTTGGGTTTACCCAAGCCGCTGTGACCGGGCTGAATTTGTTTAAGTAGGACATTAGAGAGCGAGCGCTACTGGTCAAGTGCTTGTTGCAGGAGCTGAGCAGCCTTGCTGGTAGGGCAATGGCTCGGCATAATCCAGCAGTGCCATGCTTTTATATAACGCTTCAGTCCTTGGTCTGACTGGGTTTGTTATATCACTTAATGTATTAAGTCGAGCTTAGTTTCATACTCATCCTAAAAAAGTTGCGTCACTCTGCATAATTTCTAGAACCTCCCCTGATAGGTCAATAGACGCTTACAGAAAATCTGTTTGAAGTATCTGATATCCACTAACTAATCCTGTAAGGAGGCTGGTACCAGGCATTATTGACTCAAAGAATGATTTTCATGTTTATGTTCACGTACTAGCGATCTCACTTGCAATTTACTCAATGTGAGATCGCACCTTTCGCCAAGTTCCAAAGCACAGTCCATTAACCTAACAGTGTTCAATCAGCAAGCATCGTCAGACAAAACAAAGAACAACTCAAAGAACACCTTTTTTACAAACCAAAATGGGTTTGTAAGGAGTTATCCATGATTTTAGAATTTGTCCGTATTTTGACTACACCAAAACCATTGTCTCCGTCAAAACCTTATTCTCTCGAATAATTGAATGTGACTAAGGTATCAATACCAAAACCTCACATCATCCGATCCGCTAACCCCGATTGGACCAGTCTGCTTGGTCTTTTAGTCTTGACAGGACTAATGGCAATCGCAACATGCGCCATGGTGATGGATATGGCCACATTACGCCAAGTGTTTCAGCCTGATGTGCCGATTCCAGGACAATATGAGGCTGCTGAACAAGTTTCTTGTTAGCTAATGCTTATCGCATTCTCGATTGGAATGAATATATTGGCAAGGTGAGGCAATGGGCAATGGGGATATATTCAGCGCATGTGAGAAACGCTGTATCCTCTTTAAGAGTGATCAGAGATGGAACAGTAAGACTGAAGCGAGCAAGACTAACGTCAAAGCATTAATCCTTTGGAGAACTTTCCGATCTCATGTTCCATCCCACCCATGGTCAGAAGGAGTAAAAAAAATGGGCCCTAGGGGCTTGCCGGTAAATAAGGTACCTGCCAATAGCCCCTTACCCTTGTTCCTTTACCCCTTTTCCTTCTCTCAGCCAGAGATTTTATTTTTTGGCAGATCCCTAACCTTGATCACATTATTTGGAGAAAATTGTCATGACTGCACCTGTTCAAACCCTGGCCCCTAAGACTGATAAATTCCAGACTCAAATGCCCACTGCTCAAACCAAAGCTCGGCTAACGGCTACCTGGGTTGTCGAAAACAATCGCTTAGTTTGTAAGTGGCTACAGATTAACCCTTATGTCCGTTGAAACCGCTTTTCTAGTAGTCTGTCAAGCCTAAATTTTTAGGTTGAGACTAGGGTGACGGGAATGGAGTAAGAGGGAAAACTTCCTCTGAAATTCCCCTGGACTGAAAATCGGCGGAGATATCGATAGAACCCTTTCAGTCAATATTATAAATTCTCCGAAATCTGGAGAAAACAATATCGAGTTTCGGGTAACTGGTGGAACTGGCAACGTCAGCATTAGTGACGTTGCCATCTTTTATCGAAATGCGAATGCTCCTCTCGTTCCCTAATGATTCCTGGGTAGAGAGAGTTCTATCAGTATCTTCCCAAGTACTCAACTAGTCCAAAGATTTTATTCATAAAGGGGATCTGTCTAATGGCAGCCCCTTTTTATTTTTTGACCTGCCTCAAGCAGTAATTTGCCCTTAAGTTAGAATCTAAAATTACTGCTATTGCCAAGTGGTCTGTCAAGACGAAGATTTTGACTTGGCAAGTCATGGGCAAGACGTGGCTAAACTTGATATAAACCTTGTCCACGTCCAGAACTGGAATGTTACCGTAGAGGAAACGACAGGTTTCAACTTGGACGTGGTTTATCAATTACGGCTCACGACTCACTGTCTTAGTTCCAAATTTTTGCTTTAATGATGCCCAAGCAAGAGTGGCGAGTTAGCCTCTCAACTTAGTGAACTTTCACATAAACGTCCGCGTAAAAGTTATCAATCTTCCTGATAGGTTATTTAGATGACCGTCCAAAGATCGCTAACTTAAACTGACGTTTGCAAGGGTGACTGATCAGGCATGAGTGAACTCCAGGAAACCGTCGAAAAACTAATTGCTGAGGCCTGTTGTCATCCTCCAGGTAGTCTGAAAAGACAGACTCACCTGACCCAAATCATTCGCCTGATTTCCAATCAGCTTTGGCGGGACCAAGCCCCCTACTATCAAGATGCTCTACAGCAGACCTGGATCTACTTTTGTCGTAATCTGTGCGAAGCAACAACTGGTTGCGCTTACGATCCTGACAAGGCTAATGTCGTTACCTGGTTAAACGCTTACCTTAAGCGTCGCCTCCAGGACGGCTACATCAATACACAAAAGCAATACGCTACCACGGCATATCCATCCACTTCCTCAGATTCAGAGGGAAAACCTTTGGACCCGATTGACAGCTTACCTGCCCCACCAGATATTCCCCCGCTGCTGGCAGAAGTTCAAGCCTGGGCAGAGGCCGATGCTGATGGCGTCCTGGCTGACACCCACATTAAAGGTCAGCCTCAGATTACCTGTCAGCTGCTGATTCTAAAGCGATTGCCGCCAGAAACTCCATGGAAAGAGTTAGCTGCACAGCTAGAGGTGTCTGTGAGTACCTTGAGTAGCTTTTACCAGCGTCAGTGCATTCCATTATTAAAAGAATTTGGTCGAGTCCAGGGTTATCTATAAACCCATTGTGTCTGATTACTATTACGCCAGAGAAAGATGATGACCACACAGTTAACGCTATACCCTCAAGCAGTGCCGCTTCCCATTACTGAACAGGCCCGCACCATGGCCCAGCAATTTGCCAGTGCTCAGCCGACTGCCATCAAGTCAGAGCAGGTGCAGCTAAATACGCTAGCCGTTTTTGCTACCCATGGTTACTGCCAGATGATGGGAATTATCAGCGATTTAGAGCAAAGTGATAGCTGGAATCCAGTGACTCAGATGATGACTGATGTTGCTGACTTGACGCTGCCAGGGCTGGGTCGGTTAGAATGCCGACCTATTCAGACAGGGGCTAATAGTTGTGAAGTCCCCCCTGAAGTATGGGATCTGCGCATCGGGTATGTGGTTGTCTGGATTGATGAAAACTTGAAAATGGCTCATCTACTGGGTTTTACGCCTACCGTTGGTGAAACAGCCTTAACCATTTCAGACCTGCAGCCCCCTGAAACATTGCTACAGCGTATCCATGAGCTGATGCCCTCGAACGCAGTGGCTACATTCTCAGATATGGACCAGTCCCAGCTAGCTGCAACAGCGGTCAAACTTGGCCAATGGCTTAATCAATCATTTGAAGCAGGATGGCTTGCAGTGGAAACCTTGCTTAGTCCAGAACAAGTCAGTCTGGCCTTTAGCTTTAGACATGTCGATGAAACGGATACTGATACTCCATTGGATGCTGTATCTGATGGCCCCTTTGCTGACAGTCTTCTTGATGTCAAACGAGCCAAGCTGATTGATGTTGGAGTGCATCTGGGGGATGTGCAAGTTGTCATGCTGGTGGAAATCCAGAGTGAATCATCTGGGGCAATTAACATTGGGCTACAGGTACATCCTCAAGGTCAACCTTACCTTCCCCCTGACCTTGAACTGGCAGTGCTAGAAACATCGGATACTGTATTTATGGATGCTCGAGCCAGACAGGCTGACAATTATATTCAGTTACAATTCAGCAGTCGTCCTGGTGAGCGCTTTCGGGTACGGCTCCAGTTGGATGGTGTCCAATACCTCGAAGAATTTGTCATGTGAGACTTGAGCGGGCCATGGAGCAGTTGGTTACCTTAAAGTTTGGTAATGGCAGCCTGGAGACTGGGCTACATGTCATTTTGCAAATTGGTGAGTCAGGTCAATTACCCACTGTAGAACTTACTGGGAATTTACCGCCTGCTGTGCAACTACAGCATACGCTGCAGCGCTGGCAAAGGGCATACCGTCGCATGGGCACACCCTATCGTCTGGAGGCTAAAACCGGGTTTGCCAAGAATGTTTCTAGAATAGATGACTGTGATACGGTTGCTCGGCAATTAAATGCTGAATTTAATCGCTGGCTCAGTTCAGATAGCTTTCGCCCTTTATATGACAAACTACTGGAGCGATTAAATCCCAGTGACCACATTCGTATTGTTTTACAAACTGAGCTGTATACTCTCCAACGGTTGCCCTGGCATACTTGGGCTTTGTGCGATCGCTACCCAAAAGCCGAAATTGCCCTGAGTGCCCCTGCCTACGAACGCATTGAACGGCAGACGATACCTCGCTCCAGGGTTAGGATTTTGGCCATTTTAGGCCATGGTCAGGGGCTGGAGCTACAAACTGACCAGGCATTGTTAAACCAATTATCCCAAGCCGATGTGCAATTTTTAGTTGAGCCCGACCGTCAACAGCTAAATGATGTTCTTTGGGATCCGCAGGGATGGGATATTCTCTTTTTTGCTGGACACAGTTCCAGTCAAACGCAGTCAGCAACAGATATCACCGGGAAACTTTATCTCAACCCTGACGACAGTTTAACTGTGCCTGAACTGAAACATGGCCTGAGTAAAGCCATTGAGCGTGGATTAAAGATCGCTATTTTCAATTCCTGTGACGGTCTGGGTTTGGCCCATGATCTGGCAGATTTGCAAATTCCTCAGGTGCTGGTGATGAGAGAACCAGTTCCCGATCCGGTCGCCCATGTGTTTCTCAAATCGTTTTTAACTACATTTTCCCGTCAGGTACCCTTTTATCTTGCAGTCCGAGAAGCCCGAGAAAAGTTACAGGGATTAGAAGACAAATATCCTTGCGCTACCTGGCTGCCGATGATTTACCAACACCTGGTTGAACAACCACCCACCTGGCCAGCCCCACAGCTCGACAACATAGCCAAGCCACCCCACAACATTCCTCAACAACAACAAACACTGGGCCTGAAAGAACTACTTATTATTGGCATTTTTTCAGTATGTACAACCTTAGGATTACGCCAGACTGGGATACTCCAGCCTTGGGAATTACGAGGGTTTGACTTTTTAATGCAACGCCGTTCCCACCAGTTGCCCGATCCGCGACTGTTAATCATCACGGTGACCGAAGCAGATATTCAGGCTCAGGATGCGGCTCAAAGACGGGGTTCCCTTTCAGATGATGCGTTATCAGCGCTGTTAGAGAAGCTAGAACCGATGCAACCCAGGGTGATTGGGTTGGATATCTATCGAGATTTTCCAGTCAGCGATCGTCAGCCACAACTCATTGAGCAGCTGCAGTTACCCAATTTGATCGCGACGTGCCAATCTCGCAATAGCCGTGACGATAGTCCAGGGATTGCCTCGCCGCCAGAAGTGCCCAGCAATCAAGTAGGCTTTAGCGATGTGCTCACCGATGCCGATGGCATTACTCGTCGTCAGTTACTGTCGATAACGCCTGAGCCAGCCTCCCCCTGCCCGGCCAGCTATTCTTTGAATGCCTTAATCGCTCTACACTATCTGTCAGCGCAAGGTATGGACATCACCGTTACCCCTGAGGGGCATCTACAGGCAGGTGAGGTGATCTTTACGCCATTAGAACCCCATAGTGGAGGTTACCAGCGGATGGATGCTGGGGGACATCAAATTTTGCTGAACTATCGCCATTTACCCTCGCCGGATCAAATTGCGGACCAAGTTACCCTCGACGAAGTGTTAGCGGGGCGTGTGAGTGATGATATTGTGCGCGATCGCATTGTTCTGATTGGTACCACTGCCACCAGCTTTGGAGACTATTGGTTAACCCCCTACAGCCATGGACATATGGGCCTACAGGAAACGGCAGGGGTTTTTCTACAGGCCCATATGGTGAGTCATCTCCTGAGCACGGTCCTGGATGGACATCCCCTCATTCGAACCTGGCCTGATTGGGCTGAAATTCTATGGATAGTGAGCTGGACGACCCTTGGTGGTGTCGCGATTTATGGTGTTAACATTTGGATTCCTACACAGCCTCAATGGAGACAGCTACTATTGGTAGGAGTAGTGGCTCAATTTAGTTTATTGAGTCTATGTTGGTTTAGCCTGACACGGTTTGGTTATTGGCTGCCATGGGTATCGGTATCTACTGTAATCATAATTACGGTAGGGAGTGTAGCGACCTACCGTCGTTTCCAGTCAGCTCACGTCTGAATTCATTAACCGGCCAAACACTGTAGGTTCTTCCTCGGAAAAACGACCATTCTGACTGTAGATAAGACTGGTCATCTAGCACGATTATGAAAAGACTTAACACACTTTTCAACTTAATGTTTCCAGTCAGTTTACTGGGTGTTGCCTGGCTATGCTTAGTGCCAATCTCCAGCTTGGCTCAGTCAACCCAAATCAACACTAATATCGAATTTACTCCACCACCTTTAGAAGATCGCGGTCGTCCTCACTCAGGGCGTCGTCAGGGAGCTGCTAGCCGAGGGAGTTGTCAGTTGTTAGAACAGCAAACTGGCCTTACGGCTCTCGTGCCAAATACCCAGGTTCAATTAGAGGACACTGCAGAAACCGCCGACAATGCTTACCTGTCTAACTATGAATCAGTCTTGAGTTTGACAACAGAAGCCTTGCCTGCTTTTTGGTTCTACGTTCCCTACTCCTCTGAAGATATAAAGGAATTTGAGTTTGTTTTACAAGATGAAAGCGGAAATGAAGTCTATCAGGAGACATTTATTTCCCATCATGAAACCCCAGGCATTGTCCAGATTACTCTCCCCGAAACGCTATCCCCTTTGAGATTGGATGCTACCTATCAATGGTTCTTTTTAACTCACTGTGAATCTGGTACAACAGCCCTATCGCCTGAGGTGGGAGGATGGATCCGACGGGTTGAGTTGGTATCTAATTTACAAACACAGCTTGATAATGCCACAGCTTTGGAAATGGCTTCCATTTATGCATCGAATGGTATTTGGCAGAATGCCATCACTATTTTAGGAGAACTCTATCGGGAGTCGCCCGAAAACACCATATTTCGAGATAATTGGAGTAGTTTATTGACATCTATTGACTTAGAAACCATTTCAGAACAGCCACTACTGGAGCCAGTAAGTATCGATTAGGCTAGTCTGTAGTTTCAAAGAAATGCTACATCAAACTAATTGAAGAGAAGCTGTAATTAGTTTGGATTATTTGAAAGTTCTGGGAACGACTATTTCAAAGTTTTGAACCAGAGATAGTCATGCTCTACAGTTGAAATATCCTAGCTATGAGGGATACTTATTGGTTGTGAGATCAGGCTTTTACGAAAAGAAATAAGAATTTTAGTGTAAGTCTGATAAGGGAAATGCAAATGAATAACACACCAGTCAAATGGGAATAATAGTGACGTCCCACTTTGGCAATTGCTCAGAGCGTTGCCACTGCTGTTCAAGCTTGGCGAGTTCTTCAGGCGATGCCTTGACGCCCTTGTGATAAACCTTGTCAACCAAATCGACAACGGGTGTACATCCTCTCCAAGTCATGTTGGCAGCCCACCGTAGGGCATCTTCAACAGTCTTGAGAATCGTTCCATTCCAGTAGTTTTCTAACGCAGCCCAACACCGTTCAATCGCATTATATTTGCTGTGGTAAGGCGGGTAGTAAATCAATTGGATGCATAAACGACTCGCCTGAGCAAAAGCTACGATACGTTTGATGAACTGAGTGCGATGACTGTTGAGCGATGGACCGTTATCCAAGTTGATGACCAATTGCTCAATCTCAACATACTCGTCTGCATAGGTCAGCCACCACTCTTCTAGGCCTTTGTATAGAGGACACTGTTGGCGAACTTAAATTTCGGCAACTAAGCAGCAGGTTCTAGCGCCTTAAATCGAGACACTCTCGTTTTGGCTAATGGAACTTCCTGAAACCAGTTGAATAATCGATCAATATTAACCGCCGCGCCAATTGCCATATTCTGCAAGTGAGTCTTAGCCATGCCCATATAGCGAGAACGCCGTAGACCGCAACTATTCACGCCTTGAGCAATTGTGCCCTCGATGCCAGCACGGCGACGATAACGCTCCTGACCTTCGGTTGTCGTTTGTATGGATCGAGCTTTTTCTAATGCCTTGTGTTCGTCTTGGGGCAGCAGATGCAGTGTGCGGCCAACAGTTGGCTTAGCTTTGGTGCACAGTGAGCGAACTGGGCAACCAACGCAGTCTTGAGGGTCAAACCTAGCCAGAATATAGGGTTTTCCGGAATCGCGGTTGTACGTTTTCCACGCCTGAGAGATTTTACCTTCTGGGCAAGTTACCTGTTCGTTATCCCAATCAATCTTGAAGTAATCTAAATTAAAGGCTCCTTCAGTTCGTGTCTGCCAACTGGTGTCAAAGCGAGCTGGCCCAATCATCTCGATGTTTTGATTCTGTGCATTTACCAGCAGGAACGCATTAATATAGGCGGTATCGGCAAAGTGCTCTTCAGGCCGAAGATGCTTGTCGATTAGTGCCTGGTGAATGTCATCAACGCACTGTGCTTCATGGACACTGGCATCAGTGGTCATCACATGAGTAATCAAATGACAGCTATCATCATCGCAGGTTTCACTCAAGTGGGTGATATAGCCTGTCCAAGTGGTGCCACAGCGCCGACGATAGCGTACGTCCGTGTCATAGGGTGATTCGACAGTTGGTGTCTTCTTTGTTAGCTGTTTGTCGCTTTTCCAACGCAGGCTCGGACCATCCTCCTGATGGTTGTATTCATAGTGATATGGCCACAGTTCCTCTAGTGCTTGCACTGTCTTGAGAGCCTGGCCTTCAGCAGATAGCTTTGATTCAGATAGGCATTTGAGTAGATAAGCTCCATCTTCTCCAACCTGTTGCGCGTAGGCGATACGCTCTGCTGGCTTTGATGGCAGCCGGTAGTCTTCTATGCGTCGTCCATAGCGTTGATACCAGTCTTCAGGTGCTATCTGTTGTAACCAGTCAGGAGCCAATACTGCTAAGTCATTGAGGGCGGCGCGAAGAGTCTCTCCAACTACTTCTAAACGGTTCAGACTACGAATGGCTCCCAGGACACGGGTTGAGTCAGTCCGTTGCTTGCCTCCGGCTTTGACTAGGCCTAATTCTCCGCAGCGGACCAGCAATTTATCCAGTAGCAAATGCTCGACGTTGCCTGCGATTAAACGGTCTCGAAATTCACTTAAAACACTATAGTTGAAGCCAATGTCAGTCAGCTCTAGCCGCAGCAGATATTTCCAGTCGATACGTGAGCGTACGGCTTCAGCGGCTTGTCGGTCGGATAGGTTTTCACGGAACTGCATGATAGTGACCAAAGCCAGCCGCCACGGTGGAATGGCCGACTGACCGACCTTTGAAAATAGCTCGCTGAAGTCGGTATCTTCAAAGATAGGGCCGAGTTCATCATGCAGCGTCACGTAGGGATTGCCTTTAGCGAATACGGCTTTAGCAACTCGCAGCGTATCAGCGGGTACTGGCGATTCTGGTTGAGGCTTTAGGGACATGGTGTTCTTCCTTCAGGACACGCTTTAGCGATCACACTTACTGATAGCGATAGATCGGTCTCAGCTTAGTGGTTTTTCAATACTTCTGGAGTTCGCCAACAGTGTCCTATACAAAGGCCGACTTGACCAGAGTTTTCTCATTTCAAAAGGGTGGAGTAATATCCTCCACAGCAATCAACCGCAGAGAAAATCTTTTGCAGTTTACAGCAAGAACTTTTTGCTGGTGGCACTGGATGACCTCATAAGATTGGTGGCAAAGACTAATGAGATCTCCAGGCCGAAGGCCCTTTATCACTTTGTCCTTCGAGGAATCCGGTTTATTAATCATCCTCATCCTGCGTCTCAGCAACTAACAGAATGACACAATCACCACAAATGAGACGAGTCTTCGGTTTTGCCCAGGCATTGGTGCCACATTGGGGGCAAGAATATTTTGTTTTGCTGGCTCCCTTTTTAGCCTTCAGACGAAGGCGCTCTTCACTGTGTAACTCTACATAAGGCAGAGTTACCCCTTGGGCAATCAGCTCCTTACAGCAGGTATCAAAGGCTCCGTCTTTGATAATGTAGTGAGTCATTCTGGAGCCAGTCACTTTACCACCAGGGGCTCCCGTCGAGGTAGGCATAAGCCCGATAGATTTCATTTTCTGAGCCCATTCCTTATTATGGTAGCCATTCTTGCTCGGCTTACCATGGCGAAACTGCCACAGGTGAACCATTTCATGAGCCAGGGTGGAAAGAATTTCCTCAACCGATCTGCTCTTAAAATGGACTGGGTTCAGGGCGATCTCATCAGTAGTTTCGTCGCCATCACGGGTAGTAAACCGCTGGCCTGCAAAATACCCGTAGGCACCTCGTTTCCGCTGCATGGTGATCAGGCATCCTGGCAAAGCGTTACGAAAGAGCTTGGCATTGAAGTATGCATACGCTCTATTTAGTTCGTCATAGGTTCGTTTTGTAGGAGTTGCAGTCGTTACGGTCATCAGGATGACTCATTTCAGAGTTAATAAATCGTACGATTTAAATACTAGAGTATGCCCGATTGAGCTTGAATAAGTAACTTAATTGATTAGTTTAATCGTACGAGTTAATTTTTAGAATCAAAGATGGCTACTGTGGTTACTGGCGCTTGTATAGAGATGAATCCTAACCCAGCTACCAGGGCAAACGATTTCGGGTCTTCTTAGACTCATCCCTAACAATATTGAGAATCGCTTCGTTAACCGCTTCTTGTTCCTGATGGGGCAGACTGCCGATCCACCTTTCGAGTTCTACAGCGGTGAGCACTTCGTTAGCCATGTATGCCTGCTGAACTATTTCAGGCAAAGTTGATCGGTCTCTACGTTTTCCACCAGTTGCCTTGTACAGTTCACGTACACCACATCCAAAAAGTTCAGCAGTTTCTTCTTGTACAGCATCGTTATAACAATCTCCTCCGTTAGCCTTGATGCTATCAGTGAAGCGTTTGAATATCTTTCCCCCATCAGTCCTACCTCGTTTGTCAGGTAGCCTCTCTGAATCACCTGATAGGGTTAATTGATGCTCCGAGGGTTGCGTTTCCTGCTCCTGCCGCCAAAAGTCTAAGAACCCCATTATTTTTTACGTCCTCGCGTTCTTCGGTAGTGAAATCATCAGTCGTAAATACAACCTCTAACCCATGACGGATGATGTCTAAACCATCCTCGAACATTAGGAACTCATCTAAAATCTGATGTCTGTATGGATATAGCGAATCGGACTCGTGGAAATTCAACCCGTGGGTAATCAACATGTGGGAATCGAGCGTCGTTTCATACAGCCAGGTAGAGTACAACCGGCACAACGCATTGATCCAAGTCCGCTTATACCGTCGATCTCCGTAACTACGAATTTCAGACACGTAATTTTGCGGCGGACTGGTCAATTCGCCTTTCCAAGAATTGAGCTTCCGCCAAAGTTTGAATACCTGGTCTTTTAGCGCATACATCTTCATGGGCCAAGTATACCAAACGCTGAAACGTCGAGGCTACGTTACTTCAAAGTGTAAAGCAAATGACCTGTAACACCCTGAAAACTACTTTATTCCCGATTTAGGCAATACATTTGCCACACTTTCACATTACGAATTCATAGCATTTGAATGTGACCAATGGGGTGATACGCTCTCAACTCAATTCCCCCCTTTTATTTAGCCTGAATAAGTAGGCATTTAGTGTAACCGCAAGTTGATGGTCGAAAGTACTTCAACTTGCCCGTCGCATTCTGCGATTTAGGCAACGGGTCTGCCCCTTGGCTAGCAATTTGCGGTCTTGGTCAGCGCATCGGCTCTTAACCCACGATTGAACGGTTCGATTTTAAACGGATCAAATCACCGCTTGTAGTATCATCAACCACAATATCCTAGAGACCTACCTCACTGACCAGTAACAAAAACTAACAACATTAACGTTTATGTCAGAGAAGAGACATTGATCCACTCTAGGAATATTCTAAATACATGAGCTGAAAAGCTCGCAAACACGACAAAGGAGGTCAACAATCGATATCTCAACAAAATCGTTTGACGGCTCAATACCAGCACCCAACCAGGTCACTGATATTTCTTCTTGCTTGCACTAGAGAGCATTGTTTTTAGTCAAGATTACTCTTCTAACAATAACTCTTGAGCGTCTTGATCTAATGTAGAAGAGTTCCTCAGGTAGATCGTTCTGGGTGTTGTTGTGCTTTAAAGCGCCCCTAGACCAATCGCCCAACACTACACCTCACTGAGCCATGGCCTAAGGCAGCCCAAGAATCCTTCAGTTAATATCAAAACAACTCATTACGCTGTGATCACACACCTAACCTAAGAAGAAATGATGGTTGTGTAAGCAGACGGTGGGATTATTCTGCTAAGGGGGTGGTCTGCCACATATCGGCATACAGTGGATTCACGGACAAAGCATACTATTGCATAACTTCCTATCTCGAACCCTATATCGCCTAAATGAATTTAGGTAAGTAAACAGCACACTGTATTACTTAAGCCTCTATATCTAAACCGAAGCCCCTATGGACACTAAGGTTCATGGGGGCTTCTTATATTGAATTGATATTGGCCGGTTGCGTATAGCCCAAAGGGCATGGCTGCGCTAAGGAGGAGCCGCTCCAGCGGAACATCGCATCCTAGCTTTCGCCCACATCCAACAACTCTAACCGCTGAGGTACCTCATGTTCATTAGTGAAAAAGTAGGCCTCTACTAAAGCAGTAGCATCGAGTTTTTCTAAAAGGTGAGCTGCATATTTTTTAGCCTGGTCTTTGACAGTCTTACGCTTACCCTGATTACTTTTTCTCCTGGTTTTGCCAGTCCCCAGCCGATTATCGCCAGTCAGGGCAATGTATTTCACCTCTACAACGGCAAAGCAGCCATTGCCATCAGTAAAGACTAAATCTCCGCGTCCTTCGTTTGCTCGGCCTGGCTCTACTTCCCATTCGTCATCAATAACAAAAGGGTAATCAGGCAACAGTGCTTTGCTATCCAAAACAAACCGCCGTTTTAGTGCTTGCTCACCGGCTTGGTCCCAGTTGCGTCCCTTAAAGTAATCTCGCAGCACTTGATCACGATGTTCGATATCAGATCGATTCATTCTCAGGATAGGTATCACAACTAGTAAATTCAGGGCGTTCAGCCTTAGTTACTCTGTTAAAACAAATTGAAGTTGCGATCGCAACCGCCTAGCCACACCTCTATCACCACATTTCTTCAGCCAAACTCAGAAACCCGTTAAGACTGGCATATTCTTGGGCGGGGTGCCATACCAGTTAAGTTGTCAATACCTTGGTGGGTTATTGCTTGCAGAATCGCTTGCGATAATCGCTAGGAGCGACCCTCACAACGCGGTGAAATGAACGCCTCATCGAATCGGCGCTGCCGAACCCGCAATTTTTTGCAATGGCATCAAGCGATTGGTCTGTCTCTTCAAGACTCCTACGCGCTGCTTCGACCCGCAGTTTCTCAACGAACGCAGCAGGTGTCTGACCGACTTCGTTACGAAAAACTCGCGAGAAGTTCCGAAGGCTCATGTTAGCTCGTTCGGACATTGCTTCGACGGAAAGATTCCTTGATAGGTTGTCTGCGGCCCACGCAATCAGTTCGTTAATGGAGTCTCGTTCGACGTGTTGTGATTCCAACGTGGTACTAAACTGAGACTGCCCACCGGGACGCCGCATAAACACGACAAGATTTCGGGCACAGTCGAGTGCCATAGCTCGCCCTAAGTCTTCTTCTACAAGAGCTAGCGTAAGGTCGATACCGGCTGTAACTCCGGCTGACGTATAGACGTTTCGATCCTTAACGAAGATTGAATCGCCCTGGACATCAACTTTTGGAAAGCGAGCAGACAATTCATCAATCCCTCGCCAATGAGTCGTTGCCTTCTTGCCGTCTAAGAGCCCGGCTGCAGCTAGAAAAAACGCTCCTGCACAGATTGAGACAACGCGGCGAGATCGTCTCGCGAGGCGTTGTAGCACCTTTAATGAGCGATCTGTCGGTTCTGCTATCCAATCCAAGTTGGCTGCTGGGACAATCAGCGTATCGATAGCACCGCAGCAAGAAGTCGCCGATCGGTGGCTTACCATTGAAATCCCTCCACCGGAGACGATCGTCGCGGAGTCATCGCCGCTAACCAGCTCCAGGTCGTAAGGCGGTATCTTGGTACAACTTAGGGTGTTTGCCAGTGAGAGTACCTCCCACGGTCCTGTCAGGTCAAGAAGTGCCACTTGCGGGAACGCAATAAACACAACACGGCGAGATTTTTCTTTTGAAGTATCTATGGGGCGTTTTTTCATCTAGCTTCCTTTATTTCTTAGTGTGGCCGAATTTGTCGGAATATTGTCATTTACGCCAAATTTAATGTCAAGTATAACTGTGATTGTGTTGGGTATTGGACTCAGCACGTTGAGTAAATGACATCACAGAGGAGAAAAAATGACTGATTTACCAACCAACTGGCCCCACTACGTTATCGGCATTGTGATCTATCCCGGTATGACCACATTGGACATCGTTGGCCCGCAAACGGTGTTTGCTGGGTTGCCTAACGTTGACATTCATCGCGTTTGGAAAACCCTAGAGCCTGTGACCGGAGACGATGGCATGATTGTTGTGCCAGATACTACGTTTGCGGATTGTCCACCGGTCGATGTCATCTGTATCGGCGGCGGTCGTGGACAGAGCGCAATTGTCGATGACCCTGAGATACTTAGTTTTCTAAAAGTACAAGGCGAAAAAGCTAAGTTTGTGACCTCCGTTTGCGGTGGCTCTGAGTTTCTAGGCAAAGCAGGGCTGCTCGAAGGCTATCGCGCCGCTACTCACTGGGCAGCCCGTCCGCTGCTTGCTAAATTGGGCGTTGAAGTCGGCACCGAGCGTGTGGTTATAGATCGCAATCGGATGACGGGCGGTGGTGTCACAGCCGGGATTGACTTTGGTTTAACGGTTGCCAAAGTCCTCTACGGTGAAGATGTTGCCAAAATCAACCAGCTTTTGATGGAATACGACCCAGCGCCGCCTTACGATGTGGGCTCACCAGAGAAAGCGGGGCCTGAGCTGGTAGAAAAATCGATGCAGTACATGATCCAGACAATGGGTGCCAAACTATAACCACTCATCAGCACATTGTATGGAAGACGATCGCCTCAAGTTGATATCGACACTACAGTCAAACATTCGAATTGCGGCTGTAGCTGAAGGTGTATCGTTGCTTGCTTTACTATTGGTCGCGGTTCCTTTGAAGAGATTAGCTGACCTTGAGATAGCTACGGCAATTGCAAGCCCTTGTCACGGTTTTTTCTTAGTCGTTTATCTTGTCTTATTGATCGAAGCGGTCGCGGCAGAAGCGCTACCTATTCTAGTGCTGCTGCTAGCTGTTGTTGTTGCGCCTATTCCATTTGCCACGTTCATTATTGAACGGAAGTTTGTATCACAGATAAATCAAGAATCGGAGTAATGGTTTATACCCTCCTGAAAGTCTTTCACATTACCGCAATGGCGCTTTGGCTAGGTGGAATGTTCACCTTCTCACTTATCGGCACTATTGCGGATAAAGAGAATGCAGCCGCGTTGCGCACTCTTTTTGGAAAAATCGTGACGCCAGCAATGCTGGCAACTTGGGCTGCTGGCCTGAGTTTAGCGACGATTGGTGGCTGGTTTAATATCGCTACATGGCCCCTTGTAAAGATCACAGGTGCTTTCATTTTGTCTGGTGTACATGGAATGGTTGCAGGTCGTTTGACACGACATGCTAGTGAAGAATACGCAAATGAATGCGCTAGTAAAGAACAAACCTCTGACGTTTCACTCTCGATAGCAGCACCAGTTGTTACAGCGCTAGTTATGGTTATCCTCATCTTTGTTGCAACGACCAAGCCGTTCTAGATATCAACTGATAGAAACAACAATATATGTAATCAAAGAGGATTATGATCCCGGTTTTAGAGGTAAAAGATCTGACCAAGCACTTTGGTCAAATGCTTGTTTTACGCGGCGTGAATCTATCGGCAGAGCGAGGCACGGTGCTGGGTGTACTAGGGCCGAATGGGTCTGGAAAGACAACAACGATCAACTGCTTGACAACGCTGCTGGTGCCGGATGGGGGCGTGGCAAAGATTGCAGGGTATGACGTTGTAGATGACCCTGCGGCGGTGCGTTCTCTTATTGGTTTAACAGGACAATTTGCGGCGGTGGATGAGACGCTGACGGCTAGAGAGAATCTGGTTTTGTTTGGGCGATTACTCAGGCTAAGCAATAAGGTTGCAAGGCAGCGAGCGGATGAGTTGCTGACACAATTTGAGCTGACTGAGGCGGGTAATCGGTCAGTCAAAACGTTTTCGGGTGGAATGCGGCGACGACTGGATCTGGCTGCAAGTATTGTGGTGTCACCGTTGGTATTGTTTTTAGATGAGCCAACAACAGGGCTAGATCCGCGTAGTCGGCAACAACTTTGGTCAGTGGTGCAAGACCTGAAGGCGCAGGGGATTACGATTGTGCTGACGACGCAGTACTTGGAAGAGGCGGATGCGTTGGCGGATCGAATTGTGGTGATTGATCGCGGGCAGGTCATTGCACAGGGAACTGTTGACGAGTTGAAAGATCGGGTAGGGGGTCGATTTTGCGAGTTTCAGCTAGAGCGTATAGCAGATTTAGAAAGTGTGAAAATTGTACTTGAGGAAATGGGTTTTGACTACGCTCAGGCCACGGGTGAAGGGCAGGAAAAGGCAGGAAAAACACTGGCGGTGCCAGCTCTTAATGGAGCAAGGACGCTAACTGAAATTGTGTCGAAGTTGGAGCGTGAAGGGATTGTACTAGAAGATATATCCTTGCGTAGACCTAGTTTGGATGATGTGTTTTTCGCGCTGACAGGTCATACCACTTAGATGAACAATATGAAGGCTGATGATAATGTGGCTATATTAGCCAAAGAGATGGTGCCTCGCCGGAAAGAGACAGGTTTGCGGCGAGCGGTGAGAGATAGTTGGCTGATTACAGGTCGAAACTTGAAGCGGCTGAAGCGCAATCCGATTGTGATTGTAGCGACTGTGATCTTCCCGATGGTCTTCTTTCTAGGCTTTTGGATGATTGGACAAAAGCTATTTGCTGCACAAGGAATTGACTATATACAGTACCTGCTGCCAATTGTGAATTTGCAGGCGCTGTACTTTTCTGGGTTTGGGTCGGCAATTATGCTGGCACAAGATATTGAATCAGGGATGATGCAGCGGTGTCGGGCAATGCCGATTTCGCGAGTGGCTGTGGTGGTTGGCTTAGTGGCCTCTTACACGGTGCGCGGGCTATTATCGACGATAGTACTGATGCGGATCGCTTCTGCGTTAGGTTTTCGATTCAGCGGCGGATTGATTGCGGCGCTGGGCTATCTATTCCTGGTGCTCATCTTTACGGCAACTTGCATCATGGGATTTAGCGTTTTGGCGCTGAAGTTGCGCAAGCCGACCTTAGTAAAAGCCGTGGCGATTGTTCCTTATGCACCGCTGGTAAAGCTAAGTAATGGGTTTAGCCCAACTGAGAATTTTCCAGAATGGTTACAGCCGTTTGTTCGCTATCAACCAGTGAGCGTAACTTGTGATGCGTTGCGAGCGTTGGTTGCGGGCAGCGAAGGACGTTTATTTTCGTTTGGGGCTAGCTCTTTATGGTTAGCTGTTCTGCTGCTTGCTTTGGGTGTGTGGTCGGTGAGGCTATATCGCCGATTAGGTAGCGCTGTTTGAATGGTCGTACTTGGTTAGACGCTCCATGAACTTTGATCAGCAGGCGATCTCGCAAATGGTCGCAGATAGAAAAGAAGGTGGATTAGGGCGAGCGTTTCACGATGTAGTAATCGTAGCCTGGCGAAATATCTTGATAGATTTGAGAAATCCGGCAGAAGTTCTGGCCTCCACCGCCTTTTCAATCTCTTTACTATGTGTATTCACAGCTAGCTTTGCGCGGGTGGTCAATCCAGGGGGCAGTTTTTCGGAATATGCTCAGTTTTTACTACCGTTTACGATTGTTCAAGGGCTGCTATTTAATACAGTGAATGTCGGCATCGCCTTCTATAACGACTTAGAGGGTGGAATGGATATGCGGCTTCGAGCCATGCCGATTGCGCGTCTCTCTGCGGTAGGCGGAAGGCTGATTTCGGCAGGGGTACGTTTGTTGTTTCAAGTTTTAGGCTCTGTGTTAGTGGCCCATTTACTGGGATTTCGCTTTTCGGGCGGTCTATTGGGCGCGATTGGATTTTTTTTGCTGCCAGTGATATTTACGCTCTCAATTGCGATGATTTCTCTCTATGTTGCAACTGAGGCGAAATCGGCTGAGGCTATTTCAGCGGCGATGAATCCGTGGATATTACCACTGACGTTTTTGAGCGTTGGTTACGTGCCGAAAGAAGCATTTCCGGATTGGATTGTTGGATTTGTTGTTCGGAATCCGGTTTCGATAGCGTCTGATGCGATGCGAAAATTGGCTACTCATGAATCTGCAATAGGTTCCGGAATGGCAACCCTGGCCTGGAGCCTGGTACTTTTTGGAGTGTTTGGCTGGCTGACTTTGAGAGCCTATCGAAAGCGGCTCTAGGCTACGTGTCAGCATAAGGTATAGCCGTCTGCAAGTATGTATGGCTGGTAAAAGTCGGCTTTTCTCGCGCTCTGAAAATATTACATACCAATGCTTTCAGGGGATTTGGCAGTCCTGTTCAAGATCGTTGTGTGAGACGTTTTCCGAAACCAGCTCTGTCTGGAGGATGGAAAACAAGGAGAGAATCTTGACAACTGATATCTCGATGAGGGTGAAAGTCTCTCTCTCCAATTGGTGGAGTGACAGCATACCCCCCAGGTTCGCTAGTTTTACCCTCAATACCAAATTTGAGAGCAACTTTTTCGATATGAATATCGGCAAAGGCTGTGTTACAAAACTATGGGCTCTTTCTTTAGAGAACGTTTCGCATGAACTTGGAGGTTGCTATTCAAATACCGTTGCTAATCCAACACCAGCGCGGTTGTTTGACTGCTAGGACAACTGCGCCGTTTCGATACTCACATCGATGTCACCCTGTCTAAAAACTGTATTACAGCTTGATTGAATAGATCAGGAAATTCCATCCAACAGTTATGTCCGCCACGCTCTAATACTACTAACTCAGCTTTTGGGATCCTGCTAGCAAGTTCTTCTGAACACTCTATAGGGATGAAGATATCATCTCCACCAATCAAAACCAGAGTCGGAGCTGAGATTTGGCTAATTCGCGATCTCGTGTCATGCTTCATCAACGCAGCAACTTGTCCGGTAAAACCATAAGTGGATAGCGGATAAGGATGATTGATCGCACGATTGACTGAAGCCGTCACCGTTTCATCATGTTCAAAAAATGTGTCTGTATAAACCCACAAGAAGCCTTCTCTTATGCGGGTTTCTAACGATACATTTTCGTTCAACATTCTCAGCCAGTTCTGAACTAAATGTTTTGCTTTGGCGGGAAATTGAGCGGCGGTTGTATTGAGTAGCAAACTTTTCACTAATTCTGGATATTTAAGCGCAATGATCTGGGCAATCATGCCGCCCATTGAAAAACCCAAAATATGAGCGTTATCCACATTCAAAAACCTTAATAAGGCAACAGTATCATCCGCCATCATTTCGGTTGAGTAATCTTCATTAGGAGCATCCGTTTGTCCAACACCGCGATTGCAAAATCACACTAACTTCGGGCTCATGGCAACTTTTGGTGATCCAAATTGGCTGGCAAGGCGTAGATGGGATTAGCCTTTATGTGCATCCCATCATGAACTTCCTCCAGCATCTACTCCCTGACTCATCAGCCTTGGCATTGAAACACTGGGAGTTAGAGACGGCAACTCACCAATTCGTTATCACCGTAGAATCCACTCAGGTGATTGCACATTGTCCATTATGCCAAGCGCCCACTGGGCGAGTGCATAGTCGCTATCAGCGAACCCTTAGAGATTTACCCTTGGTTCAGTTCAGCCTCACTCTCTTATTAGAGGTCTGTAAGTTTTTCTGTCTCAATGACACCTGTCCGCGACGCATCTTTACCGAGCGATTACCCAGCCTGGTCGCCCCTTGGGCGAGACGCACGGCTCGCTACACAAACCATCTCATCGCCATGGGCCTGGAATTGGGCGGGTCAGCGACCGCTCGATTAAGTTATCAAGTGGGGTATGGCTATAGTCGAAATACCTTTCTGCGGCTTCTCTCTAGCTTACCGCTACCCGAGGTGGTCACCCCCAAGATTCTGGGTGTGGATGATTTTGCCTTCCGTAGAGGTCATCATTATGGGACTATCTTGGTGGATCTCGAAACGAACCATCCCATTGCCCTATTACCTGACCGAACAGCAGAAACCTTGGCAACCTGGCTAGAAGACCACCCAGGCATCGAAATCTTGTCACGAGACCGGTCCAAGACGTACAAACGTGGAATGACCCAGGGGGCTCCTAATGCCATTCAGGTCGCAGATCGCTTTCACCTATTACACAATCTTGAAGAGACTTTAGAAAAGGCACTGAAAAGTCACTCGAAACTTCTCAAACAGGTTGAGCAAGAACAGCTTCAATCTGAGGGTGTTCTTGCCTCTGACGTGTCGATATCAGAAGGCTCAGTTCCCCAACCTCAAACAGCACAACAACGGAAAACGGCCCAAAAGCGAGCTGAACGATTAGACAACTATGAACAGGTCCACAGCTTACGACAACAAGGATACAAAATCAAAGACATTGCCTACCATCTAGGAATGGGGAAGCGTACCGTGTATACCTACCTGTCTCACGAGACATTTCCAGAATGGCAGTCGTCCAGCCGACAATGCAAGAGCATCTTAGATCCCTACAAACCCTATCTCATCGATCAATGGAGCCAGGGACGTCAGCACACTAAACAGCTCTTTAAGGAGATTCAACAACAGGGGTATTCAGGGACCTATAAAACCGTGGCCCGCTATACCCATACGCTACGGTCAGCTCAGTCTCAACCACTCCCCCATCCCGACTCTTTAAAGGACCTGCCCGGTCGAGGTCCGGCCCCAAAGGTGACCATCAAGTCCCAGAAACCATTAAGTGCCAGGCGTGCGGCTTGGTTAGTGCTCCAGCGACCAGACACGTTGACAGACAAGCAAAAAACGCTGTTGGAATGCCTCACTCAACGATCTGAACTATCGGGAATGATCCGGCTCACTCAGGGATTTATAGACCTTGTCCGACAGCGGCTTCCCAAGCAGCTAGATAGCTGGCTAGAGAAGGCTAAAAATAGCACAGTAAAAGCATTTCAGAGTTTCGCTAAAGGCATAGAAGACGATTATGAGGCGGTCAAGGCAGGCATGACCTTAGACGTCAGTAATGGACCGGTGGAAGGTCAAAACAATCGATTAAAAATGCTGAAACGACAAATGTTTGGTCGCGCTGGGCTAAACCTATTGGCCAAACGACTGATCTTAACCAATACATAGTCTCTTAAGGCGATGGTTTAAGTGAGGGTAGTGCGATCACCAAAAGTTGCCATGAGCCCGAAGTTAGTGTGATTTTGCACGGTCCAGGTGTCGATTTCATTTCGTACCTGTAAGACAATCTTTTTTGTAAAAACCTGCACACCCTATGTCTTTCCCACCCCCAAAGGGATTCCCATTGGCAGAATCAAAGAGAAAGCAATCTTTCCGGTAACACCCCCTGATATTAAGTTATCCGGCGATGATTTTAACTACGGCAATTCTCGCTATGGGAGTAATGGCAATCGCTATAGCCGAAATCCCTGTTTCTCTGGTGCAGGCGGTGTCACAGGAGATATCGTTGACCGGGCTGTTGACGCCCTACTCACGGTGCCGCTATATGACCGCAATGGTCAACTTGTTGGCCAAGGCTGGGATGAAGCGGGGGTGAGAGAACATGCCCCCCTACTCATTGGTGCAGCCCTAGAGCACGGGGTCACCGATCCGGCCCACATTGCTTATATCCTGGCGACGACTGGCCATGAAGCCTTATTCCGTGGCCCGATTGAAGACTTTGAATCCGGCTGGCAACGACGTACAGGTCCAGGAGACTATGGCGCTATCCATAGTGCCACCGGTCATCGTTACTATGGTCGCGGCTATGTACAAATTACCTGGGCGGCTAACTACCAAAAGATCGACCAGGTTCTGGGCACCAATACCTACCAGAATCCAGATCAGATGTTAGATCCAGCCGTGGCGGCACCGGCCACAGTTATCGGTATGCGCGATGGTATTTTTACCTCCCGCAGCCTGGACGATTATGGTTATGGCGACAATTTTGACTGGAATGGCGCGCGAAGCATCATCAATGACGGCGATCTTCGCTCGACTATTGGTGGCTATGGTCGACACATTTATGAGTACATCAAAGATACCGATTCAAATGATGTTCAACAAGCGGATGGTACGGTCGCTTCCAACTGTGCTCCAGGCAACGGAAGTGTTTCATCCCCCCTTGGAGGCACATCTCTCGAAGAGTTGTTAAATACCTACCAGCTCGCTGACTTTCAACGCTTTGAGGCCTATCGCGCCTACAGAAACGGCTGGCATGGAGGCATTGACCTCGATTATCGGGCCAATGGCGGTGCCGGTGGCGCAGTCAGTTCGGTCTCCCAGGGCACCCTCGTATCTGTCAAACAAATTGGCAATGCCCGTACGACTGGGGAACCCAGCGTTCAGGTTGTTGTCATGACCACCGATTCCCTCGGTCGTCAGATTGAACAGCGCTATAATCACTTATCATTAAGCTCCGTCCAAGCGGCAACAGGATGTGGACTGGGTGATTGTAACGTCCCTGTAGGTTCTGGCACCCAAATTGGTGCCGTTGGTGAAGAAGATACCTTATCCCGAGGAGCCCATCTCGATTACAAAGTCAAAATCGACGGTCAATTTGTTGATCCATGGGGATTCCTGCAGGTTCAGACTACAGGTGGTTCCGGCACGATTAACACAATCGATCTATCCACAGGAGCTATCGGCTCAATCGAGGTCGTTCCATTAGGGGTCACGGAGACTGAGGAGATACCGTCCTCACCCTCTTCTTAGAACGCAACGCTTTGGCATAACAACATAATCTCAATGAGAAATCATGAAACCCATAAGACCCATAAAATTTCTGTCATTCCTCCTAATCTCAGCCGCAATTGTCATCATGCAGTTGTCACCCGTTCATGCCTTTGAAACACCACCAGGATTAGAAAACGCCTATCAACAGGTGTTATCCGATTGGGCCGCGCCACTACTACCGGCTGAAATCCCCTTTGAATTTACTAGAGTCGAGACCAGTTCCAGTGCCTCTCACTACCTTATCTCCATTGACATTAATGAATTTCAAACCGTTGCGATCTCAGCGGGTAACGGCAGCAAACGAATTGACGCAGTGTCATCAACAGCTGTGCAGCAAATTGCCCTCAACAATCAAGTCGTCGGCTATTTTCTTCCGGCAGGTGAAACCGATGAGGAACCACCCGAACTCTCTTTTTTGATTGAAGAGATTAACTACTACGTCGGGGGCTGGGCTGCACCTGAGGATTTAATTGAGATCGCGAACTCCATGATTGATAACCAATAAGCACACCATGAGATTACTCACGAAACCACTCCTCATCCTGGCAGCCTGTGCAGTTGTACTCTTCACGGGATCATCGCTTCTGGCTCAGTCTAATGAAGTCACCGTTGAGGCGATTCAAGCAGAAACACAAATCCCGGTTCTGATACCGGATGAGACGGTGCTGGCCATTGAGAGTCCTCTCTATCCCGAGATTATTTACACCGGTCCCGATGGCTACTATGTGGCCTATGGATTCACAGAAAACTGCGCCGATGCAGGCTTTTGTAACT
Source organism: Leptothoe sp. LEGE 181152 (assembly GCF_032906605.1). Taxonomy (NCBI): domain Bacteria; kingdom Bacillati; phylum Cyanobacteriota; class Cyanophyceae; order Nodosilineales; family Cymatolegaceae; genus Leptothoe; species Leptothoe sp. LEGE 181152. Next base: position 27,847 of record NZ_JASATU010000016.1, on the reverse strand, counting down.
ATGCCCGTGTCCAAGGCTATCGCATCGGTTCCACCGCTTCTCACTTTAAGCCAGACTCACTTGATGAGTTGATTACCGAGCGCACCGAAGTACTAGCGGAAGCACTGCACATCTCGCCCGACCCGATTGAAACCGTCACGCTTGCTGATGACTCCGAAGCAACCGTTCTGCCCTGGTATTCCTATGCCAATCCAGGCAATACCGAAGTCATTTTTGAGCGTGATGGCATTCGTTATCTCTTTGCCATTGAAATGGCTCCCAATGCAGATGTTATCTCCATGGCCAATTCAGCACTGACCTCCTTTCCTGAGTAATCCCATGGCCGACTCCCTTGGTTCCACACAGCCAGCCTCACCAGCAGCAAACTATCTGTCCTCACTCTCGCCCCAGCAACTTGGCATCCTGGGAGCCTGTGCGGTCGGCATTCTGGCACTGGTCATCCTGGGCAATCAAGGAAGTGGTCGTAAATCACGACTAGCCACCAGTCGGTGGGCGAAAGGGAGCGACCGCAGTCGAGCAAAAAAACGAGCCAAACAACAAATTAATGGACGTGAGAAAAATAAGGTCACCCTATGGGTAAACGGTCCCAAAATAAATGTTGTTCACCGTGAGGAGAAACCAACTCAATACAACGTCTCTGGAGACCATAAAACGATTTACATCCCGGATGCACAGCGCGGTATGTCGGTGATTGGTGGATCGGGTACCGGTAAAACCTTTAGTGTGATTGACCCGGTGATACGGTCTGCCATTGCCCAGGGGTTTCCGTTGTGCCTTTATGATTTCAAATATCCGGCCCAAACCCAGCGGGTAGCGGCCCTAGCCGAAGCCGCAGGCTATGAGGTGAATATCTTTGCCCCCGGCTTTCCTGAATCTCAGGTGTGTAATCCGTTGGACTTTATCCACGATGCCACTGATGCGGCCACCGCCCGTCAAATCGCAGAAGTTCTCAATCGGAATTTCAAACTTTCAGCCGCTCAATCGGACGATCCATTTTTCTCCAATTCAGGCGATCAACTGGTGGAAGCCACTCTCCTACTGGCTAAAGCCTTACCTCATCCCGATGTGATGACGGCCTACACCATCCTTAGCGATCCGGATCTCATTAACCGGCTCAAAGGCATTAATGCGGTGAATCCTTGGGTTGGTGTGGCTTTTGGTCAGCTATTAAGTACCGCCAAGTCTGAAAAGACGGTCGCCTCCATTGTCTCTACAGCGGCACTGGTCTTCACTCGCTTTATGAAAGCAGGCATGTTACCGGCCTTTTGTGGTGAATCCACCCTGCCCTTGGATATGACCGGGAAACGACTGCTCATCTTTGGCATGGACCGTAATAAGAGGGATGTCGTAGGACCTCTGGTAGCCACTGTTCTCCACATGGTGATCACCCGCAATGTTACCCGGCCTCGTACAGATCCACTGGTAGTTGTCTTGGATGAGTTACCCACGCTGTATCTGCCCAATCTGGTGCAGTGGCTCAATGAAAATCGGGAAGATGGCCTCTGTACTCTCATCGGCTATCAAAACCAGACGCAGTTGGAAAAAGCCTATGGAAAAGAGCTAGCCCAGGCTATCTTTGGCGGCACCGCCTCAAAATTTATGTTCAATCCCCAAAGTGCGGAATCCGCTGACATGTTTAGTCGGATGCTTGGCGATGAAGAGATTCGCTACAAGTCGAAGTCCCGCAATACCGGCAGTGGCAAAAGCAGCATCACTCGTGCGGATCAAGAACGTACCCGTCGTCTCTTTGCGCCAGAACAGTTTAACCGACTGCCCCAAGGTCATTGCATTTACATCAACCCCGCCTATGGCAGCCGTAAAGAAGGCTCAGTTCCCCAGAAGCTCAAAATCAAGGTGACTCCCCGTGAGATCAAGGCCCAAACCCTGAGCATCCAGTGCTGGGAACAGCTCAGGAATAGCCTGATCTCACGAGGTATCGGCAATACCCCTCAAGATCCCAAAGCGGTCACCATTCGAGAACAGGAATTTCAGACCAAGTTACCCCTCACCCGCAGCAACGACACCACCATGCCAACCGGCAATGCCCTCACTGCCTCACCCCAAACCATATCCAGACGCATTTAAGCCCCATCGATAGGAGATTGTCCAATGCAAACGGGATACACACAACTGGATGCCGAAGAACGCGAAGCCGTCCGCACCAATGGCGCGATTACGGGTCAGATGCTGACAACAGCCGCTCGTCTCACACGACAGGCATTGGACCGGGGTCTACAGTGGTTCCAAAACAGAACCCGACCTCCCACTGAGTTAGAACTCACGCGATCTCAGCAGCAGGCCGCTGACATTATCGCCATCACTACTGAACGCTGTGGTGAACTTCAGAGTGATGGCAGTCTTGCCTTTGAAACAGAACAATATCGCTTTTCAGTGACACCCGATGGCATTTATTCAGCGGTTGATAAAAATCTCGAGTGGACTGTCTTTGAATTTCAGCGAGGCCGTACAGCAGTACAAGAAAAAGCAGCGGCACTGGCCGATTTAGCAGCGGATTATGGTGACTACACTCCCGAAGCGGCAGCGACAGCCACCAATGGTGCGATCGATGACTTGTTTACCGTCATCGACGGACCTGATTTAGAGATTGATCAAGCTGTTCCAACCTCACCAGTTGTAACTACACCCACCGCAGAACCGGTTGTTGATGACATTACACCCACGGTCACTCCACCTGAGGCTATATCTATTGCCACGGCTGAACTGACTGCCCCCATTGAAGAATCGGAACCAGTACCTGCTGTTGACACTACTCCAGCACCTGGAGACAGCAACAATTCTCAGACGATGGCGGCGTTCTTTGCCAATCTGGTAGACACCCAAGGGCAGATTGAAACAATTGAAGCACCTCAGATAGAAACAGCACCTGCTGAGGTCATGCCCTCTGAAGAACCACCGAGTCAAGTCATTGATGATCCGTGGATAAAAGCCCCCTCTGTGGAGCCCACCGCTGAGATCGCGGACGAACTCATAGAATCCTACGGTGAACCGATTCAACCGAAACCACCTAAACGGTACGCCGGAGAAGACTTTGACATTCTCCAAAACGACAATCGCTACGAAGTGCGTGACAAGGACAATCAAACGCTCTTTAGCTTTGAAAAGCACGGCAATCAGTATCACATCCTCCAGGACAATCTCAGCGACGAACAGCGCCAACAGTTTGCTCGGGTCCATACACGCACCCAGTCAGTAGGACTAGATCAGGTGATGGCTGACCCTACGGGCAATACCCAGCTGCGCTATCTCGAAGACCTGGCTCCTGAAGGCAGTAAAGCCGTTTCCTTTGCTCATCATCAGCTGGACCTGGCCCATACCAATCAGCTAGAAACCCAATCCCAAGGCATCATTCGCCATGAGGATCGCTCCTTGGTGATTTACAACAAGGCTGACAATCGGGTAGTCGCTTCGTCCACGGCTCAAGGTGAGATTTCGTCCCAGATGACACCCCAGGAAAAGGCCACCTTTGACCGGGCATGGCAGCAAACCACACAGCAGCAACAAACCATGCCACAACCATCCCGCAGTCCAGATCTCGAACGGTAAATTCCATCATGGCCAAAACCCTTATTTCCTACACCCTCGCCGCAGGCATTTTGACACCACCTGTCATTCTGGGTAATCAACCCACAGAACCTGATGCACAACCATTAACATCAGATTATCCGCTGATTCAGGCAGCTCAACCCGTTCAGATAGACAAACCCATTCCCCATAATCTCCCGACTGTTGTACCACCACCACCAGCCGTTGTGCCCATACCCCAGACAATTGCCCCGCAATTTGTCACCTATCGTCCTGAACGAGTGCCAGTGGCAAGCACATCTGAAAGTCTTCCACTACCTGAGCCACCAGCTCCAGTAGGGCAAGAACCGACTGAGTTCGCTCTCTCGGAACCACACATCCCTACAGATAGTCCTGATGTGACTTCGGAAGCGGTCTCACTACTGCCGCCGTCACCCACTATTGAGAACTCTGACGTAGAGACTCCAGAAACACCTGATTCGTCTACAGATCTCACAGTACTGCGTGACGTTACTCCCCAAGCCCATATCAGCAGTACAGCTCCCTTAAGTGCCTACGACATCATGTCCGGTGAACGGCTGTGGGAAACAACTGAACCTCTTACCGTTCAGGCCAGTAATCATCAGGTCCTGCTTGATGACCAAGCCCATACAGAACTCATTCTTATCGTGCCTAACAATGAATCCATCACTGTTAATGGCACGGATTATCCTGGTGGTCTCATTATCCGTGCCCAAGAGGATGAGCTTTACGTCATCAACTATCTCTCGGGAGATCAGATGATGACGATTCAGCCAGAGGTTGTCTCAACAATCACTTCTTTGTCTGAACAAACAGTCACCCTTATAGCCCAATCCGAACCGGCTCATCACTGGTATGACCTGGATGGTCGTTTACCAGAACAGCCGCCGCAAATTTGCACGGCGTGGGTCACCATAGATGGGTTCTTTGCTCCGGTGTCCTCCATGTCGACTGTACCCATGAATTTACTCACTGCCCAAACCGCCGATGATTTTACCCAGTTGGGAAAAGAACTCATCGATATTCAAGCCCTCCTTCAAGCCCAAGCCTATGAACTAACCGAACACGATACCGTTCCAGACTGGATGCAACCCTGGCCTGTCGATATGCAAACCGTCTTTTGTTGTCCTACCTGGAATCAATGGATGGTGCAACAACTTCAGCAATGGCAACCCACTGAAGACCAGGTGCCTCTTACCATTACCAATCTTGTTAAAGCAACCGTCTTCTATCTACGCTCCGGCGAACTAGACCAATTACCGGCCTAATCCATGGATTTAGCGGACCAACAGACACTCATTCAGCAGTTTCAGGCCCATTTTCTGACTGGAAACGGGTTTTCCACCATCGTGCAGGCCCGACAGTTTGCCAATGATCAGTTGGACCAGTCCCTGGATCCGCTCTCCTCCGACCACAAACAAGTGGATGAAGCCATTGAAAAAGCTATCGTCCGCAGTGCTCGGATTTTAATCTCAGGCAGTGATTCCCTTGCACCACCCATCACTACCCACCAGGCCTTTGACCGACTGACTGATTTACTCAGCCATCAGCCTCGTTTGGCCGTGCGCACCTCCACCTCCATGGCCCAGCAAGCCTACAGCACACCCATTCCCATTGCCTATTTTGCTGCCACCCTGGCAGGCATTGATGCCAACACCACTGTCTATGAACCCACTGCAGGCAATGGAGCCTTACTCATTTCGGCGAATCCAGCCCTGGTCATCGGCAACGAACTAAACAGTGACCGATTGACAGAACTTCAACACCAGGGATACACACAGCTGACTCAACATGATGCCTGTGACTATAGTCCTGGTCAAAGCATTGCTAATGTGGTGATTACCAACCCGCCCTTTGGTCGTGCCCGAGATCCGACAACGGGTCACAGCAAACGGTTTGCCATTGGTGATACCTGGAGTGCTCAGCTAGACCATGCCATTGCCTTTAAGGCCCTTGATGCGCTCAAGGATAACGGTCGAGCGGTCTTAATCATTGCTGCGCCCCACCGTCGTACTCAACAGATCACCGATGAGTATCGCGCCAACCAATACAACGAGCGTGAAACCCGTGGCTTCTTTTTTACTCTCTATCGCCACTACACCGTCACCAATCATCTCACCCTGGATGGTGACCTTTATACCAAACAGGGAGCCGGTGCCGATATTGATCTGATTGTGATTCAGGGGCGACGGTCATCGCGGGATGATCCCTTTGTTCGAGCCTTGCCCGCCGTAGATGTCCCGCCCATTCTCAACACCTTTGACCAGCTTAAGGAGAGATTACCCGATGTTCCCCTATCCCACCTATCCCTACCTTTGGAGGCCCCAGAAGAGTCCAGAGATTCTCACGGTGAAGGTCCCCCAGGAGTACACCCACCTGACGGACCGCATCTATCGGACACTGATGGAGGAACGTCTGAGCTGGCTGATGTGGGAAGCGATGACGACAGAAGGCTATCGTCTGACGGACATTCACCAAATCCTGAGTCAGTTTCTCTCCCAGACCGCCCCCACCCAGATGCCACCGAACCTGCCGGACAGTCTGGAGGACGAAGACGGCAAGATTCAGTGGTGTCAGGACTGGGCACAGACACTAGTCCAGGGCAACGAGATCGTCAGAATAGTTCTGAATACAGCCGACCTGACCATACCGCCCCTAACCCCAGACAGCCCCCTCTATTCCAACGGGCTGGATCTGCACAACAGCACTACCCTCCACACCTGGCTCGATACAGTGAAACCCTAGCAACCGCCATGGCTCAACCTGTTTCCACCCCCAAAGACACCACCCAAGTGCCCTATCAACCGCGCAGTCAGGGTCGTCCCATGGATACCCTGATTCCGCGCAATATGGCGAATTCAGCCCAGGTGGCTCTCACTCGCTTTGAGCAACAGCATGGCAACATCGATGAATTTGTCCGCACCAGCCTGGGCTACAGCTCCATTGGTGAATTACACCAGCGGCTCTACGCGGAACAGATTGACACCATTGGGCTGGCCATTAGTAATCTCAACCAAGGTAATGGCTTTGTCATTGGTGACCAAACAGGCATTGGCAAGGGTTGTCAGTGTGCAGCCCTGATGGCCTACAGCACTCGCCAGGGAAAACCGGTGGTGTTTTTCACCCAAAAGAATGCCCTGTACAAGGACATTCTGCGGGACCTAGAAACCATCGGCGTAAGAGATTTTGCTCCCTTTGTGACCGACAGTAATGCCAAGATTGACCTGGGTAAGGGGGCGATGCTGCGCACTGGCAGTCATAACCAGCAGGAACAAGAAATGAACCGGCTGATGGGGCTAGGCAATCTGGGCTCCTATGATGCGGTGTTTACCACCTACAGCCAGATTCAAACAGTGGCTCAAAAAGAACCCCTACGGCGACACTTTTTAAGATCGCTGGCTGAACGGGGAGCCATCTTTATCTGCGATGAAAGCCACGAAGCGGGCGGGTCTCCCCAGACCGGCTGGCAGATTAATGGAGCACCACCCAACCGGGCCGAATTTATGCGCGAGTTGATTGATACGACGCTGGCCAGTAGCGGCGGCGTGGTCTACAGCAGTGCCACCTATTCCAAACGGCCTGATGTCATGGACCTCTATGCCCGCAGTACCGATCTGCGCTACGCGGTGGGCAAACATCGGTCATTAGAAGTCACTCTGCGGGTAGGTGGCGTACCGCTCCAACAGGTGATTGCGGCCAAGTACGTTAAGTCCGGTCAGATGATGCGCCGGGAACGTTCCTTTGAAGGGGTGTCCTTTGACACGCTCACCGTTCCTGCCGATAAAGAAACTGCGGATCAGTTTTCGGCGGCGATGCGGGCTATTAATGCGTTTGATCGGGCTAAGCACAAGGAAGTGAAACGCCTCAGCAAGGAACTGAGAAAAGAAGCCAAACGCATGGCCCTGGACAATGCCATCGGCCAGGTGGGCGTAAAATCCACTAACTTTACCAGCCTGATGCACAACTGCATTGAGCAGGGGTTGTTGGCTCAAAAGGCAGAGGCGACAGTTCAGACCACCATTCAAGAACTAGAAGCCGGACGCAAGCCGGTGATCGCCTTAGACAATACTATGGGAGCCTTTATCGATGACTGGGCGGAGACCCATGATGCTAAACCCGGAGACCGGGTCAATATTACCTTTTCAGATCTGTTGGCCCGCTATCTGGAGCGCTCCCGTGATATCTCCATCAGTGACCATGCTGGACGCAGAGACCGCCGCCCCATGACCGATGAGGAACTGGGCATCGATGGTATGGCCGCTTACATGGAAGCCCGAGACATTATTGATGATAGCGATCTCTCCCAGATTCCCATTAGCCCCATTGACTATATCCGAGGACGCCTGGAACAAGCAGGCTACACCACCACTGAAGTCACGGGACGAAAATCGGTTCTTGACTATGACGCCGATGGCTCAGCTGTCTACAAGACTCGTTCAGCCAAAGAGATTTCCACCAATGGCAAAATCGCAGCAGTTAATAACTTTAACAGCGGCCAGGCGGATGTCATCATTATCAACCGCTCCGGCTCCACTGGCATTTCTCTCCATGCCTCAGAAACCTTTGCCGACCAACGGCCACGGGTAATGATTGTGGCCCAGGCCAGCCGGGACATTAACACCTTTATGCAAACCCTGGGACGCATCCACCGCACCGGCCAGGTGGAGCTGCCCAATTACAAACTACTGACAACAGACTTACCCGCCGAAAAACGACCCGCTGCCATCCTCAGCCGTAAGATGGCTACCCTTAATGCCAATGTCACCGCAGACCGGGAAACAGCCACCTCTATTCAGGGTGTCGTGGACTTTTTCAATGAGTACGGCGAGACGGTGATTACCCAGCTGCTCGAAGAAATGCCCGAACTCAATGAGCAACTGGATGACCCACTAGGCAGGGCCAATGACAATGATTTAGACCTAGTGTCCAAGGTGACGGGACGTTTACCGCTGTTGCCGGTAGCCGAACAGGAGCGGACCTACCAGCTCATTGAGACGGGCTATGCCGACCTGGTGGCTCAAAAGGAAGCCATGGGAGAAAGTCTTCTCCAGGCCGACCAGCTGGATTTGGATGCCCGCACCATTGCCCGGATGGAAGTGGTACCTGCAGACACTAAGTTTCAAACTGAATTTAGTGGACCGGTTTATCTCGAAGTCATTGACGCCAAGTCTCTGAGTAAACCACTCACACAGGTGCAGGTGGCTAACCAGGTCTGAGAGTTTTTAGAACAGCCACTCAATCAGCAGGTTGCTGAAGTCCATTGGAACCGTCTCAAGGACCAGGGCCATGAACGGGCGGAGACCATGATTCAATCGGTCACCGCCAGTACCCAACATTACAAAAACGGAAAACTGGCCAGTCTGGAAGTGCTCAAGCGACAGCAGTTGGAAGGACTCCCTGAAGGAGCCGAGGCACCGGCCCAGGAGAAGATCGACAAGCTGACTCAAAAACTGGACGCGCAGCTGGCCTTTGTCACCAAACAGCTCAAGGATTTTTCGGTGGGTACTTCTGTGCGTATTACGCGGCAGCAGAATCAGACCACTGCCGATACGTTTTATGGGGTGATTACCGGCGTAGACCATTGCGATCGCGGAAGTGCACCATCCGTCCCTAGCTCCTGGCATCTACGGGTGGCCCTCAGCAATGGCGATGTCAAATCCATGGCCATTCCTCTATCCGCCCTCAATAGCACCCAGCGCAAGGGCAAGACCGTCAAAGAAGCCCTGACTATGGAGCCCGTCGAGCAGGATATGTGGACCGGAAAGTCCATTTACGAACTGTTTGATGTGCAGCAGCAGGATGTGCGGCAGCAGCGACAGGTATTGACCGGGAATTTGGTAAAGGCGTGCGATCGCTATCCGGAAGGGAAATTGCTCAACTTTACCGATCACAAGAGTCGCATTCGTCAGGGGCTATTACTACCCAAGTCTTTTGATATTGCCGACAAGCTCCGTAATGAACCGGTGGTGTTTGAAACAGCCCAGCAGGTCCATCGGTTTTTAACGGAAGTGACTGAAGGACGGGGTGGGCTAAAAACCTTAGATGGGAATTTGTCTATACGGCTCCATGGCAGTGGAGAAGGGTTGATTTTAGAAGCGCCTAGAGCCAAGGAAACGGGAGGAAAATACTATCTCAATTCGCTGTTGATTGACCGGATTGGTAAGGACTTTATCTCCCGTAGGGACACGATGCGGGCGTTGGTGCCGCCTGAAAATGCAGAGCGTACACTGAACACTATCATCACCATTAATCCTATTGCCTGTGTGGATCCACGATATTTACCAGACGCCCGAGAACAAATGGGCGTGAAGATTCCAGAACTGGAAGTGGCTCCCGATGGTCAAGTATTGGAAGTAGAAGATGAGTTTATTGAGGGCAATGTAGTGCCCTATGTAGATGAACCCACACCGCAGGATATTGAGTCGTTAGAAGCACTGTTCGCTAAGGGAGATGAGATTATACCTTCTGAGTCTGAAGCGGGGGTGTCAGTGGACAAAGGGTTACTAGTTGAGGAGACTTCTGCACCTAAACCTGCTTTAGAAACTACCGTCGAAGAACCTCAGAAGTCAGACAATACCCCACCGATCCAACGAGTTGCCCATAGCAAATACCAATCGAGAATGGCGGAGAAGTTTATCTCTAAATTTCTCTATGAGGCAGACCTGGCGGAAAAAGTCGTCGAAGGCGAAGACTTTCACCTCAAGATTCACAATGAGCCCTACATTCCGCTGGTGGTTGAAGCTCACAAATTAGCCGATGACCACTATCAACTGTATCTCACCCATTACATCGATATAAATGGGGACCTCGTCCATGATGGGGAAATGGTGTTTAACATCTTGCACGATGGCATTCTCCAGCTGGACCAGACGGCTACCCAGGATGCATTTCGAGGGGGAGAGCATCGTGTGTATGACGGCGGTGACCGAACTTTTGCAAAAATGTTTGCGATGAATATTCGTGCTCAAGGCTTTGGCGAAGCGGCACGGGCACAGCTGGACCAGGCGACCATTACTCATGAAGAGGAACCAGGGCTTGAACCCGAAGAGATATCCCTAGAATCTCCTACTAAAGAAGAAGAAGAAGTTATATCAGAATCTCCTCAAGCAGAAGTCACACCGGACTCTCCTGAACCTGAAGAGATTCAGCCGTCCCTACTGGATGATTCGCCAGGCATTGGAGACTACTCCCTGGATGCCAAGGGAAGTGATCCGAGTTGGGGCAATCCTGAACCGACAGAACTAGAGACTGAACATGTGATCTCGCCCCCAAATTTAGAGCCCCGAGAAATGCACCCACTAAAACCCTTGAGTGTTAATGCTCAGCGGGAAATAGTCCAACAGGAGCGTGAGGCATTAATTACCCAAGCACGGGCCATGGATTTAGAACAGGTCGCGATCTCACTTGGCCTAGAACGCTACACCTCCGACAAATCCAAATGGCACTTTGGCAGTCATGCCATTTCGATCTCTGCCAACAAAGGTCTTTTTAATGATTGGCATGCCCATAAAGGCGGCAGTGGAGCCATTGACTTAGTGCTCCACGTCAATGAGGACTGGGACTTTAAGCAAGCCGTGGAATGGCTCACGGGAGAATCCATGGTGCCTGTTCCATCTTTTCAAGAAGCCCAGGCCATCCTGAAAGCGACTCAGCAGCCTACGGTCGAACCACTAGTCATTCCGAAAACGGCTTCAACCAACTGGAGTCAGGTTCATACCTACCTCACCCAGGACCGACGGATTCCAGCGGATATCGTCAATCAAGCTTTCCAACAGGGCATTGTCTTTGCCGATGAGCGCAGCAATGCAGTGTTCACGATGCAGCAGCTGCGTCAGGATAGTCTTATCGGGGAAGCCTCCAACACACTCAGGGCTGGAGCCATTACTGGCTATGCCCTTCGAGGCACGGGTAACGACTACAAACACATTACCAAAGGGTCTTCTAAAGCAGAAGGCTGGTTTCTGTTTCATACAGGTGCTGACACCCAGCGCATTGTGATCACCGAATCTCCCATTGAGGCGTTATCGTTAGCGGCCATGGAGCGCAGTGACCACACCCTCTATCTGGCCCTCAATGGCAACAGTCCGTTACCCATCGAGCAGCTCCAGCACCACATTGACCAGGGTGGAGAAGTACTGACTGCCTTCAATAACGATGCTGCCGGGATGAATCTCAGTGCGCGGGTTCTGCAACAGATACCCGAGGCTATCACTCTCTATCCAGAGAGTGATTTCAATGACTGGAATGAGCAGCTTTGCCACCAACCAGAGGCCTTCCAAAATCCAGATCAGGATCTTCTCAGTGCTCCGGCCCTGGATGACCTGCGCGACTGGTATCGCAAGGCGTCATTCATGCAGCGGGGACCAGAGCATCAGGCCCAAATTGCCCAGGTGGGTCTTGGAGAACGAGAGTTTACTGAGCGAGATGCTGCCGCCATGGCTGCAGACAACCGGGCCTTTGCTCTATCGGAACGGTTTGTGCAACACACGAGACACATCCTAGCTCAGTGGGGTCAACCCCAAGCGGATGGGCATCTGGCCATGGATACTGATCAGTATCATCTGCGTGGCTCTCCGGATGGGCGTAGTTTTTCGGTGACTACTACCCACGACGGTAAACCCTTGCTCCAGGTGGATCAGGGGACACTTAGTCACGTCACCATTACACCCAATGACGCTCAGCGATTCGAAACCCTGGGTGCCCAGGCTCAGCAAGAACAGCTACGGGCGCAGCATTCTCATAGTCCATCCCATGAGGTAAGCCGATGACGATATCCACTCAAAATGCTCCCAAGTCCTTGGATTCTGTTCTCAAGCAGTATGGAGCAGAAGCTAAGCATGCTGTCACCCAAATCTTGGCAGAGTATGGGGTACGGGTCACAGACCCCATTGCGGCGGTGATTAGCTCCATTTATGCGGCCAACCTACAAAACCTAGCCGAGTTAGCCAGAGTACCCACGGTATTTCAGGACCAGGTCAAAAACGAGGTTGAAAGCTTTGGGGCCTTAACCCAGGACCTCAAAGAGCAGCTGCGGGGCATATTGGCCCAGAAGAATTTTGACTTATCGAAAGAATTGGGAACAGAGCTAGGAAAAGTAGTAGAGAAAGCGGTCATTAAGCATTGCCAGCGAATTGACCGAGTAAAGGAAAAACAGTTTTGGGTCATGGCTGGCTTACCCGCCTTGGGCATCGCTGGACTGCTGATGTGGGGTGGGGTGGGCTATGGCTATGCGCGAGGGATGGACCGGATATCTCAAGGGGGACAGGCCAAGATCCTATCCTCGGCTGAATTGGCAGCACTTCAGTGGTTGACCTCAGAAGAAGGGAAGCAGGCTTGGGAGATGGGAATCCATAACCGAGGGGTGATTCAACAGTGTTTTGAGGGGTTGGAATGAGAGAGATTGCGATCTCAAATACACTGGCATGCTAATCGATAGTTGCTACCGCTTAACCCTTTAAGTAACAAGAAAAGATTCAATCCGTTAACTCTAGACAACCAAATTACCGCTTTGGTGCGTGATTGATCTGGCAGCCAGATCAATCCTCCAAGGCATCGATTTCAGGCTTCAACAGAGTAGCTATCTGGCATTCCCAAATGAGTGAACTGATTGATAATTGAACATTCCAACAATAATTCTGTCGTTTGGTTCTTAATACATCGTGCAGACACTTCACCTGTGAACATAGTTTTGAGTCGATACATCATAGTTTCGCTCAAGGACCGTCGATGATAGTTAATCTCTTCTTTCCAGGCAGAGCGTCCCTGTTTTCGAATAGCCCGTAGATTCTCATCCCGTGGATGAGGTACCTGCTTACGGTTGCCGTGAAACCAAATTTTGGCATCCTTGCGAGGCGGAATGGCTGCGGTTGCGTTTCGCTCATCAATGGCGTCATAGCAGTAGGTGCGGTCATACGCCCCATCGGCGCTCACTTGGTCAATCTCATCGGGAATTTGGTCGAGCAGGTCTGGGAGGATTTCACCATCACTGATGGCGTTCGAGGTCACCACGACTGCCAAAATCTCTCCGGTTTGCTCATCTATGGGGTGACAATTAGATAGACCGCTAATTACCCCACAATGCCAACTATGTAGTCCGCGAACATCAGCTCAATTGAGCAGGATCAGTATTAAGGCTTTCCCCACATTCGCCAGACTCATTACAAGTCAATAAAGAAAGACACTAGATGTGTAAATCTCTAACCAAAGAGTCATCTAGTGCCAGCAGCAATTTACCCGAAACAAGTAGAGTTGTATATGGAATCGAAGCAAAAAGGACTGAGCCAACGGGCATCATCAGCCAAAGCCGGGATATCAGACCGAACAGCACGACGCATTGAACGTGGAACCCATCGACCGAATCGAGGACGACCGAGAGACTGGAAGACTCGTCGAGATCCCCTTGATGGATTATGGGAAAAGGAACTCAGGCCAAGACTAGAAGCGGAACCGAGACTAGAAACGACGACAATATTTGAGATTCTCCAAGAGCTTCATCCGGGTCAATACGATGACAAACTTAGGACCGTGCAACGGCGAGTATCAAAATGGAAAGCGACCCATGGGAAGGCCAAAGAAGTGATGTTTAAGATCCGCCATGAGCCGGGTGAGATGGGACTATCGGACTTCACTCATCTGAAAGGGGTGACGGTAACGATAGAAGGGAAAACGTTTCATCATCTACTCTATCACGACCGATTGGCCTATAGTGGCTGGCAATATGTGCAGGTAATCCAAGGAGGAGAGAGCTTTATCGGTCTATCTCAAGGGCTCCAAAATGCGCTTCATGCCTGCGGCGGAGTCCCCAAGACCCATCGGACAGATAGTTTAAGTGCAGCCTATCGCAATACGGGAAGACGCAACCCCCAATTGACCCAGTTGTATGCCAGTGTGTGTGACCATTACCGGATGGAAGCGACGCGCAACAATACCGGGGTTGCCCATGAGAATGGCAGCATTGAATCCCCCCATGGTTATTTCAAACGCCGCCTGTGTCAGGCGCTGTATCGACGGGGAAGCTTTGAGTTTGAATCGGTGGTTCAATATCAGGATTTCATCGAGACCGTGATTGCCAAGCTCAATGAGAAATGTCAAAAGAAGTTTGCCACCGAGCCCCCCTATTTACAGCCACTGCCGCGTTATCGCACCCCCGACTATGAAGTGCGCAGTGCTAACGTCAGTGTCCACAGCACTATCAATGTCCGTTGTATCCTGTATACGGTGCCGTCTCGGTTAATTGGTCAGCGGTTAACCCTGCACCTCTATCATGACCGCATCGTCGGCTTTCTAGGCACCACCGAGGTGGTTGAACTCGAACGAGTGCATGTCCATGGCAGTGAGAAGATCCGACGGGCGCGCAGTATCAATTATCGGCATGTGGCCGAAAGTCTCCGGCGCAAGCCTCGGGCCTTTCTCTACTGCCAATGGCAAGCAGACCTGTTACCCAATGCTCAATGGCAGGCGATATGGACCACGCTCAAAACAACCGTTGAGCCTGATAAAGCGGCTAGATTGATCACTGAAGCCCTCTATCTGGCCGCTACCCAAGATAAAGAGTCTGAGGTCGCCGAGTATCTACAGACTCAATTAAAGCAAGCCACCCTTTCCTTGGCCGGGCTACAACGGGCCTTTGATTCCACCCTAACAACCGACCAATGTCCGGCCATCACCTCAGTTCAACACGATTTATCGGATTATGACCAACTCCTCAACAGTCCCCCAGGAGGTACCCTATCAGACCTTGATGAGCACCCTCAAACAACTCAAACTCAAACACTTCCTCGACCAGTGGCAAACCCTGGAGCACCAAGCCACCCAAGAACATTGGTCCTACGCCCAGTTCCTGTTGGCTTTGGCCCAGGCCGAAGCCGCTCGCCGAGAACAAAACCGAATCTCCCGCGCCCTGGCCGAAGCGCAGCTGCCTTTCGCAAAGTCTTGGACCAACTTTGAGTTTGAGCACCTGCCCTCCCTCAACCCTGCTGCTATCATGGCCCTGGCCCAAAATACTGACTGGCTTGACGCGGCCTCTAACCTGTTGTTATTTGGTCCTAGTGGCACAGGGAAAACACATGTCTGTGCCGCGTTGGGACTCTCCATCGTTCAACTGGGCAAACGGGTTAAGTTTTTTTCTGCCACCGCATTGGTCCAACAGTTGCAGTTGGCCAAACTCCAACTTGAACTGCAGGCTTTGTTAGCCAAACTTGACCGCTACGATCTCTTGATCATTGACGATCTTGGCTATGTCAAAAAGTCAGATGTCGAAACCTCGGTTCTCTTTGAGTTGATTGCCCATCGCTATGAACGCAAGAGTTTGATGATCTCGGCTAATCAACCGTTTAGCCAGTGGGATTCTATTTTTCCTGACTCGATGATGACGGTCGCGGCCATTGACCGATTAGTCCATCACGCCACTATTCTTGAGTTTCAGGCTCAGAGTTTTCGTAAACAAGCCGCCGCTAAACGCTCTGCCAAGTCGCAAACCAAGACGGCTCAATCTTCCTCTGAGTAAGCCAATACCTTAACCGCCAAAGATAGTCTTAGCCTGCCTAAAGCGATCTATTCTCATGCAGATCGTTAAACTTACAATGCCTAAAATTCTGATAATTGTCGTTGACGACCTGGCGCGATCTCCTCCAAATTAACGACACCAAGCCTCTGTTGAGAATGACTGGAAAACTATCACGTTTATACACGTCAGATTTGAAAAAATTGACTGAAATTTAATCCTATTTTGCTGGCCTATGTAATTGACATTTCACACCTCAGGTTAATTGATGACAATGCTGTTTACTGGTTTAGCAACGGAGGTTGTCATATTGGCAAGGCTGAGATTGCAACAGCCATACAACACAATTTTGAAATCATTGAAAACGAGGATTATCGAATTTCTGATCTTGTCTGGATTGCTCAGTCATCTGAATGTGCGGTGTGCGTTTACCGATTTGATTGGTCCGGTACCATTAACGGTGCTCCAGCTGCTGGAAGCGGACGTGGCACCTCGGTTTTAGCGAGCAGGGGTGATTCATGGGTTGTTGTCCATGAGCATTTAAGTAAAGGAATAAATGATTGAATCCATAAAAACAGGGGAAATGTAATGCAATTCCCCTGAAATCAATCACTTTTGAGTTTTCGACCCGCCAAAAAGGCTGTTAAAGCGACTTCAAAAACGCTACCAGGGCCATGCGATCACTTTCCGACATCGTCCGAAACGCCTCTCTCGAAGCCGCCCCTTCACCACCATGCCAAAGAATCGCCTCCTCCAGTGTCCGAGCCCGACCATCATGGAGATACGTCGAATACGGGAAGACCGTCTGAGATAAGCCCAGCCCCCATAGTGGTGGAGTTCTCCATTCCTCTCCAGTTGCCTGGAAATCAGGACGATTGTCCGCTAGCTCCGGACCCATGTCATGTAACAGTAGGTCCGTGTACGCATGAATCATCTGATTTTCCAACGCCGGAACCTTATGAGTACCTGTGCGCATCTCGCTCAAATGACAAGCCGCACAGTTGGCATTAGCAAACAACCGTTCACCTTTTCTTACCTTAGGGTCGTCTACAGATACTCGCGCTGGAACCGCCAGCGTTTGCACATAAGCAGTAGCCGCATCCAAGATCTCTAGATCGATATCTTCAACACCATTTTCAGCTGGAAACATCGGATTCGAGACACCCATATCATTTGCATAAGCAGCTGCCGACTGCTGCAACAAATTAGGCATATTGGACTTCCAGCCAAACCGACCTAGCGCGTCCGCTTGTTGCTCTACATCCCACACCCAGTTGGGACGACCAGAAACACCATCCCCATCAAAATCATCGGGATCGGCGGCGGCTAGCACAACCTCTTCTGGAACCGCCTCTAGCAACCCCAGTCCAAAGACCGGCAGCGGAATCCGATTTGAGACAACAACTCCGTCAGGAATAGGAGAGCCATCGAAGTAGGTTAGCTCCAACTGCGAGGATCTCAGAGAATAGTCACTGCCGTCTCCGTAGCTTCCAGTTTGTTCTTGCCAGGTAATCTCCAAAGCACCTTCTGGAGGATGTCCATAGATACCTTGTTCTTGCACCTGAGTTCCCAGGCCAGAAACAGGGGAAGTATTTGCTGTGGGCGCAACAGCCTCTAACGCATAGGGATGATCCGACGGCAGAATCTTTTCTGCCCCCAACTGACTCACCCGTACTACACGCTGTCCTTTCTCCTGTAACCCTCGACCATTGTTAAAGTGGCAGGCAACGCAAGACACATTGTTAAATAAGGGGCCTAAGCCAGGATTCACATTGGCAGGGGCAGTAACGAAAGCAGCTTCGAAGGCCAGATCTCCCACCGCATGGCGCTCATCCCAATAGTCATCCAAATTGGGTGCAGGCTGAGCATAAGCCTGAGAAGAGCGCATGTAAATGGTAGTGTCTCCCCCAGATTGGGGAGCCTGAGCCTGAGCTGGGAGGTGGAGTAGGGTGGAAAACAGAATACCTGCAACAGCAGCTCCTACAGCCAGTATCAGCCGATGGAGCCGTCGGGAAAAGATTGATTGGACAATCATTGCTGTACTAATGGTAGAACCTGATCTTGGAACAGCTCAAACAGGTCTACAACACTGTCTTGGGCAGCAGAGAGTTCTGGCTGAGCCGCCTCGCCACATAGAGTTTTCTCAATGGGGCCAGGAATTGTCTCAAGGTGTGCTAGCGCTATTTGCATTCCCTCGCGAATGGTCGCGTCCAGAGCTGGGTCAATCTCTGCGAGGTAATCGCTCAGACTGCGGCCAGCGCTGCCAGCACCATACAGGTCGCCCAGGTATGCATTTTGGGCACTACGCATATTGGCCTTAAAGTCCTGCAAAGAACTTTGGGCAAACCGGCTTTCTAATAAGAATGGGTTCTGCGCATCATATGCTTCGCCAATCTTGACGTTACCCAATTCGTCCAAAATGCCGATGATGCCTTGTACAATTTCTTCCCCAGCAGACTGAACTGTGGGGTACAGGCTACTGCCACTACCAGCATTGACAAACTCGCTGCGGAAAGGAGGATTTCCTTGAATGCCGTCAGTCCAGCTGAGCAGCAAGTCATTGGCAGTTTGATCAAACACTGGACCAATCGCCGTCAGATATTCCAGTTCTCTTGGAGTAAAGGCAGATAGGGATTTATCGTTGTCTGTGCCAAAGAGCAAGAAGCCGATGGCATGGAATCCTTTTTGACTAGTTTGTAACCCAGCGACGTAGTCGGTTGTCAGGGCATCACCGCTCTCTAAAACTGCAAGCACATCAACTTCATTTAGAGGCCAATCATCCAGTTCTGCATCTAAACCCAGAAATGATGCAGGACCAAAGGCAAACGATTCACTCTGTTCCCAGGGGGTGCGGGTGGCCAGCCAAGCCTGACGCGCGGTGGCCAACATCTCGTCAGTTGGTGCATTAACAAAGGCCGCAATTGCATCCGACAGCTCACCCGAACGCTGGGTGAGGAATTGGTAGTTGGGGATCACCAAATTGTCTGCAAAGTTGATCAGGATCTGGGAATCGCGAAACCTCTGTGACTCAGGTAAAAAGGTCAATGTTGAGAATGAGGAGCCTTCACCACCTTCACCGCCCTCGCCACCTTCACCACCTTCGCCGCCTTCACCACCTTCGCCGCCTTCACCACCTTCGCCGCCTTCACCACCTTCGTTAATTTCAGCAGCTTCACCACCGCCTTCACCACCACCGTCAACAGCAAACGCTACACAGGCATTATTTTGACTAAGCAGCAAAGGGGGTGCTTCATCTGATACAGCTAATAGTTCCTCTGCCTTGGCCGCCTCCGTAACACCAAGAGTCATCGCTCCCGCATTCGCTAAGGCATAAGCGCCAATTCCTGCCCAGAGTTTCAAAGCCTTACTCACAACACACATCTCCGTAAAGTGCCTTTCCAAAAGCCAACACCTTAGACAGCAAGTCTGAGGCATTGTGATTTTTTACACTAATAATGCATTAGTGACATTAATTCCTATAAATGCAGGTTTTATTTCAACTTTCTGAGAAGCATTCTTGGAAGCAGCAGTAGACCTCAAACCCACGCCGGGTTGAAAATTCAACAATCATCATGGGCCGTCTAATAGGGGAGGATGCGGCAATAAGTTCCTGATTTTGGAGATAGATGAATAGATGGGGTATGGGTAAGTGTCCTGAGTTCTCAACCTATACCCATCTATGTGAATCAGAGGTTGCTTGGTGCTGCCAGGAGCTAGATCTAAGTACTCAAGGCACTGTCCAAACGTTGATGGTGATGGGCAATACTTTTATAGATTGGTTGCAAATGGTTCCGATTTAGTATGGATGGATTCAATGCTTGTTCAAACAGTTCGGCAGCCTAGGAGCATCAAATGGCAATTTTCCAGCCGTGCGATCTCACCCTTACATCCCACAGCCGCTGATACAATCCGCCCTGTTCCACCAAAATCTCATGCTTACCCCGTTCAACAATGCGTCCCTGATCCAACACCAGAATCTGATCCGCCGCGGCAATAGTTGTTAACCGGTGGGCAATCACAATCAGCGTTTTCTCAGCACTCAGAGCGTGAATCGCCTGTTGAATTAACCGCTCATTTTCTGGATCGATGGAGGCTGTCGCTTCATCTAGTAGTACGATAGGCGCATCTTTAAGCATGGCGCGGGCAATGGAAATCCGCTGTTTCTCACCACCGGAGAGGGTGGCTCCTCCTTCGCCTACCATGGTTTGATAGCCATCAGGCAGTTGACTGATAAATCCGTGACACTGAGCTGCCTGGGCCGCTGCTATGACTTCGACCTCAGTGGCTTCTGGATTACCAAACCGAATATTTTCAAAAATCGTATCGTTAAACAGATACACATCCTGAAACACCATAGTCATTTGTGACAACAGCGCATCTGTGGGCAACTCTCGCACATCCACACCGCCGAGAATAACAGCCCCCTGATCCACGTCCCAAAATCGAGCAATCAGGTTTGTAATTGTAGTCTTACCCGATCCGCTAGGTCCCACCAAAGCCGTCATTGATCGGGGTGGAATAGTACAACTTACTCGCTCTAGCACGGTCTCATTATCATAGCTAAAGCTCACATCCTGAAATTCGATAGTCGTATCTTCTAGCCGTTTAGGAGAACTCGCCACAGGAAGCAAATCCGCCTGCAAAAACTCTTTTAGGTTACGCACACAGTTTTGCATAATCCGATAGAACTCCAGCATATCAGCCATGGACATCAGCGGTATGTAAAACGCCAGCCCCAACACCATAAAAAAGAGAAAACTCTCACCCGTGAGGCTCCCTTGCACAAACAAAGCAGCACCCACCACCAAAAGCAGAGCAAATCCCAACTCTAGCACCGATAAAAACATCACCGTTGCTGAGGTTAACTGGGTCACAGTATTCAAGCTTGCGGTGCGATAGTCCTGTAGCCCATGGCGAAACTGCGCTAGCCGATCCCCAGACAGATTAAACGCTCGAATAACAGAAATACCCTGGATATACTCTACCATGCGAGAGTTGGCCTGCACCCGAGCAATGGACTGCAGCCGCCACACCCGCGCAAAAATCTTTTCCCCATAGCGTAGTGCCATTAATGCAAAAGGCACGCTAGATGCCAGCACCAGCACCAACCGCCAGTCGTATACCAGCATGACAAGGAAGATAATCACGGGTGTCACCACCGCGTTAATCAAGCTTTCCAACACATGGTGGGGCTCTAAAAACATAATGTTGGTGGTAAATAGAGCATCAATTGTCCCTGTGGAGCGCTCAGTGAAAAAGCCCAAGGGCAACCGCCGTAGATAGTCAGCAATAAACAGCCGCAGCCGTGTCTGTACCCCCATAGTCAGCGCATAGGCTTGGACATTGGCCCGATAGCCAAACCCAATCTGCGCCAGACACAGAACGACAATAGCCGCCACATACCCCCACAACTGACTCGCCTCAGCTCCTTGAAACAAAGCAACCAGCACCAGGTAAACCACATAGCTTGTCATTCCAATTGCCATGCCCTCCACCATGCGCCAGCGTACCGCCCGCCAAAAATAATGGTCTATGTTTGCCGGAATCAGCTTACGCATCATCGTCCAAACGGAGTCGGTCTCATCCAGTGTACGATAGGGGTTTTCTAAAGGTTTATCTGTTTCTGACGTATTGGTAATGAGAGGAGTATGGTTCTGAAGATGGTTGAGAGGAGTCGAAACCATCGCGCCAGGACCTCGACTCCTCTCGGCCCTCGAATTCTCTCCCTGTCTCCCCTTCTCTTCTCCCTGGCCTAGTTGCCAATCCTTCGCACTCCTATGGGCTTCCCACTGCTCCCGATAAAGCTCGCAGCCCGCCAAAAGCTCTTCATGGGTTCCCCTGGCAGCAATTTGTCCCTGAGCAATGACCAAAATCTGGTCCGCTTCGGTAATCGTCGAGAGACGATGGGCCACCACAATCAGAGTCTTCTCTCCTTCAGCTAGCAACCCAGCCAACGCTTCCTGTACCATAGCTTCATTTTCAGGATCCACGTAGGCAGTGGCCTCATCCAGCACCACAATCGGCTCATCCTTGAGAATGGCGCGGGCGATGGATAACCGCTGTCGCTGACCGCCGCTAAGACTCACACCATTTTCACCCACGGACGTGTCATATCCCTGGGGCAGTGCCTTAATAAAGTCATGGCAGCGAGCCGCTTTAGCCGCTTTTATAATCTCCGATTTCGTAGCTGTAGGCTTACCAATGCGAATATTCTCTAAAATTGTGTCATTAAACAGAAAGACATCTTGAAACACAAACGAAACTCGGTTCATCAATTGCTCAACAGCAATGTCTTTTACACTGACGCCACCGATAGCAATTTCTCCATGCTCCACATCCCAAAAGCGAGGAATTAGCTTTGCCACTGTACTTTTACCCGCCCCCGATGGCCCCACCAGTGCGGTAACGGTGCCCGCAGTCGCCGTAAAGCTAACATTGTTTAATACCTGGGTATCGCCATAGCCAAAGGAGACATTTTGGAAAGAAATATCATTGCCCTGAGGTTGCTTGGGTTCTGCTGGGTCGGCTAGCTCTGGCTGACTAAACACTTCGGCAATTCGCCGAGAGGCTGAATTGATCTGATAAACCCCGGTAAATCCATGGAAGAGTACGGCCATAATTGGTCGATTAAAGCCAATACCCATAACCACAAACAAAACAAATGTCGGGACGCTGAGAGATCCGGTTAAATACAGAGCAATTCCCACAGGCACTACCGTCACTGCCGCTGAGCGCATTAGGGTGAGCATAATTGCCATGGGTAGGGCAGAGGTGCGAGTGGTGCGCCCATACACCTGACGCATTTCTTCTACCACATCCTGCAGCTGGTCAAAGGAAAAGTCAGTGCGGGTAAAGGCTTTGATTACCTTCATGCCGTTGATATATTGGATCACCACGCCATTCATCTTGGCCAGCAGAGCGTTGTAGGCACTCATGTCAAAACGAGACATCATAAAGCCAAAAAGCCCCAGGGCAATAACAGCACTGGCTAGCGTTGCCAGGGTCATTCGCCAATCTACCAGCAGCAACAAAATGCCTGCCAAAATGGGTACCGTCAGCCCGGCAACAATATCCGGAATGAGATGGGCCAGCCCCTGCTCCAGCTGCTCCACGTCTTCGTGGATAATCTTTTTGATTTCCCCTGTAGTTCGGTTGGTAAAATAGCCTAGTGGCAAACTGCCCAGCTTGCGAGCAAGCTCAATGCGTAGGTCGTAGAGAATTGTATAGGCCGCAATGTGGGACAGACGAGTGGAAACTCCGTTACAAATTCCCTTGCCAACTACAGCTCCCACAGCCAGCCACGCCAACTGCCAAATATATTGAGTGTCGAGGCCACCTGTTGAACCAAATAGTCGCAAGCTAACCAGATAAATCAGATAGTAGGGCACCAAACCTAGAGCAGCCCCAATCGCTGCCAACAATCCTGACAGCCCCAGCATGACTTGTTGTCGTAAAACTATCTGCTTGAAAGACATGGGGGTAGCGCTGCCTGAAGTAGCTAGACCCAATTGTTCAGCTGCCCATTCTTCTGCTTCATCCATCGAGCCAAAGACTTTACCTGGGCAACCGTAAAGGGTGCGAGTTACCGAGGCTACCATAGGGCCCCAGAGTTTAAGTAGCTTAGCCGAATCAGGCACCATGGCTACACCAGCGCAGTACTGAGAAATCTCAGGTTTGTGGGCTTTGGTCCAGGCAATGCCATCTTTGCGCATTTGCTTGACTTCAGGAGATTGCTTGCCCTGTTCTTCCGCAGCTTCCGCGTCATCTCGCTGGAGGACCAGGGCAAATTTCTCTCGTTTTGCCAGCCAGGTTTCAAATCTTTCATAAAATTGAGCCATTTCTGTTGGGGTGCCGGCTCCTTGAAACCGGGCTGAAACCAATGGCCAACGGCTGTCATCAATGGTTACCATAGGGCTGCGTTCTCCATGACAACGGGGGTAGGATTCCGATCATAGAAGTTTTATTTGTGAATGAAGACTCCTAGACGGATCTTTTTGACTCTGAAACGGAGCATTTTAACTATCTGTCGCGGGGCTGGCACAAGGCACAGCCCCTACAATCTATGTACCACCTCCTAAAATTCTGTTCTTACCTGAACGCCAAATGTTTGAGGCGCACCTGCGACCGCCAGAGTGCCGCCAAAATCAAACGCTTGGGTTAAATACTCTTCGTCAAACAGATTATTGGCAAATAGATAAATGCCGTAGTTGTCAAACTCATATCCCAGACGGGCATTGACCAGAGCAAAGGAATCTTGTTCGATAGTGTTAAGATTATCAAAATAGGTTTTACCAAAACCAATCACCTCTAAGCGGCCAAAGAAACCTGACTCGCTGCGATATTGAGCAGCCACGTTGTAGGTTAAATCTGGGGTAAAGGGCGTACGTTTTCCCTCAATCGGTTGACCTGTAAAGAAATCAACACCGTTCTGGAATTCGGCATTAAGCAATCCCAATCCAGCACTCAGTTCTAAGCCAGGAATCGGACGGGCTGTAAGTTCTAGCTCAGCTCCAATGGTACGAATGTCAGCATTGCTGATGGTTACAATGCCATTCTGTACGTTAGGAAACTGAAAGTTTGTTGTGTCATTGTAAAACCCGGCTAGATTAACTGTCAGTCGGTCATCTAACCAGGAAGACTTTAAACCAATCTCGTAGTTCCAAGATTTTTCCGCATCAAATACAGCAACCGTCTCATTATCTGGTTCAAAGTTACCGCCAGGGGGACGATAGCCTCGGGTAATACTGCCATAGGCTAATAGATTTGGGGTAAAGCGATAGTCAACGACAAATCGAGGTAACAGTTCTGACCCATCGGTTTCTACATCGCTAAACTGCTGTAGGGGTAGCACGAATGTTTCATCGGGGGAAATAAATGTTTGGGTAAAATCTGTGGAGACTTCCGTATTTTCGTATCGTAGGCCCGCAGTCAGCGTAAGGTCATTAACAACTTCGTAGCTAGCCTGACCAAATGTGGCCAGACTGCGGCTATCCACTTCACCATCAGAGCGTAATGTCCCCTGGGCAGCTACAGGAGCTGCCGTCCCAGAGATAAAGTCGCGATTGTTCTTAAAGGTGGCAGTTTCAAAATAACCTCCGGCGATCCACTGCAGACGATCTTCGTCCTCTGGAGACTGCACCCGAATTTCCTGGGTGAATATTCGTGATGAGAAATCAGGGGCATTAATCAGAAAATCAGCAACACTGCCGTCCTGATCCAAGGCTCCTTGCTGGCCAGAGAAGCGATGAGCCGTAATGGAGGTGACGCGAATAGTTGGGGTATCGTAGGCCACTCGCAAAGATTGGGCATTAGACACCACATCATTAAAGCCATTAAAGTCTAATTCTGATTCAAAGGGATCGCCGGGTCTTACAAAGACCAGCGGTTCTGCCCCTTCTCGATAGTCGCTCACTGAAGCATTAAGCAACACTTCCCATTCGTCTGAGGGAGTCCACAGTAGCTGTCCTCGCCCCGTAATAGAAGTTCCTCCATCAATATCGTCATCGAGAAAAGTGTTTTCCACATAGCCATCTTGAGTACCATAGCTGCCTGACAACCGGAACAACAATTCATCTTCTACAATCGGACCGCTGACGCTAAGCTGGGTTTCTAAATCCTCAAAGCTGCCGTAGCTAGCAGCGGCCTTAAACTCAGACTCATTTGTCGGTCTGCGACTGATAACGTTAATTACACCTCCGGCAGAGCTTCGACCATAGAGAGTATTTTGCGGACCTCGCAGCACCTCAATCCGCTCCAAATCCACAAGATCCTGATCGATAAAACCAGCAAAATCGTAAGGAACATCATCAATAAAAAAGCCGACACCGTCACGGGTAAAGGCATTAAAGTTGGAAACTCCACGAATGGTGTAGAAGGGAGCCGTACGATTGGCACCGCTGGGGAAAAAGGTGAAATTGGGTGTTCTATCAGCGATGCTATCTAATGAGTTAATGTTGGCATCTTCGATCTGCTCTTCTGTAAACGTGGTGATGCTAACAGGCACATCCTGCACGTCTTCGGGCGTACGTTCAGCAGTGACAATAATCCGCAAGGTGTCGCTCTCATCGGATTCAACAGACTCAGAGTCTGGATCGGCTGCTTCTGGGGCTTGACTACCTTGTCCCCAACTAGGCTGAATTGTTAGCAGTAGGATGATCCCCGCACCCCATAGTCCTCGACTGATTAAATGTTGTTGCATAGCCTTGCTTACAGAACTCACACCGGGTCGGAGAAGGATGTTGGTGTTTGTTGGAGGAGGGCTGGCACGAGGTGCAGTCCCTATATGGTCCAATATTTATTAAGAATTCTTCTCATTGACCTATCAGGGATAATACTGAGCCCATACTGAAACTTCTATAACCCAGCGGGCGTTTTCTTAGTCCAAAACGGTGTTGCTAGTTAAGTTTGATGTCAGCGTTTGCCGATGGTGCTGGGCAAAACACCAAACTGTCGTTTAAAGGCAGCAGTGAATTTGCTAAGACTGCCGTAGCCGACAAACTGGGGAACTTCAGAGACGTTCATGGTACGTGTGGTTAAGAGCTGGCGGGCTTGTTCTAGGCGATGAGATCGCAAATACCCAAATACCGTTTTCCCAAAGGCAGTTCGAAAGTCTTGCTTAAGCTTATAGTCACCGATCCCCACTCGACCTGCCAACTGCTGCAGTGACGGTGGATTAACCATATCGCTCAATAAAATCTCACGAGCCTGATAGACCCGTTCAAGATCTTGAGAGTTAAGCTGACGCTTTGTTCCATTGGTGTTTCTTGTATCAGCCTCCTGCGCCATCTGCTTGATCTGCGCCAGCTTTAGCACAATCAGCTCAACCGCCTTACTTTCCAGATAGAGGGTTTGCATAATTCCCTCGTAAGGGCAGTGCAGATACTGATGCAGCACCATCTGCATTTCAGGAGTTATCGCCCCCATATGAAAATAGGGTTGATCTAAATACTCACTTAGCCGCTGACGCAGCTTGACTAGGGCAGTCAAAGACTCATGATCCAAATAGGTTGCTAGTATCCGGGGATCTACAATCACCTCAACCGTTTGACTGGCTAACCCATAGGGACAAATCCAAGTTCCTTGCTTACCTAAGCCATTAAGCATCAACAAGTTATAGCCCGCTTTTACTTGAGTCTCACAATAGTATGTAGAGTCGCGATGGGTAGCTTGTAAATGGCCCTTGAGTAAAAAAATTAGGATGGCAGGATGGCTTTCTAGACCAGGTTCAAACAGTTCTAGTCTTTCTAAAAACGTCTGATTCCAGTCGTAAATTTTGAGATCGGGGCGCAGATTAAAAAAATGATTTTGTCCGGCGATAAATGGCGAATGCCAATCAGTTCTTGAGGTTTTGCCATCCTGATGCACAGTAATCCAGCGCTTTTGACGAAATTCGTCTAGAAGCGTGGCGTATTGATTATAGGAAACGTTAATTTTCATAGCAGGATGGCGAGCGCTAATAGACTGCAGCTCGATTGCTGTTTATGCTACTGCTGCTTTGTAATTTATTGAGAATTATTCCTATTTTTTCAATATTGCGTTATTGACTTATAATTTTGACGCTGGCAGTCGCCCATGCCTCCCCCCTCTATTTGGGAAAGTACTTGTTCGTGCAGGGCATACCTCTCGTAAAACCAACTGTACGATCAACACACATAAGGGCACCTCGATTAATTCAAAAATAGAGTCTCAATATGAGATCATGGTTACGGATTAGGGTTGACAGGGAGACTTCTGATGGGACAACAAGGATTTTGGGATTTTGAGACCCGTCATCAAAAGCTG